>NZ_JBHXEM010000196.1:0-11468 GCF_042724755.1 Kitasatospora sp. NPDC127067
CGTCCCGCCCCCGTCGTGGTTACCGGAGGACGGCTGCCGGTCAGTCGTCCTCGTTCTCGCCCTGGTCGTCGCCGGCACGGTTCCGGTGGAACCCGGCGGGCTTGGCGAAGACCTGGCCGTTCTCGACCGCCGGGCCGGTGCCGCCGGTGACCAGGTTGCCGCTGGTCGAGTCGAACACCACGGTGTTCCCCGAGGCGGAGACGAACGGCTGCGTCGACGAGCCGTTGCCGAGCGAGCCGTCCGGCGCGGCGGCGACCCGCTCGGTGCGGCCGGTGCGCAGGTCCTGGCGGTAGACGTCCCAGCCCGGGTGCTGGGGGCCGGCCACCAGGTTGTCGGCGGCGGACTCGAAGTAGATCCAGCGGTTGTCGGCGGTGATCGAGCCGTGGTCGGAGGAGCCGACCGAGCTGGTGCCGGGCAGGCCGCCGCTGACCTTCGTCACGGTGCCGGTCCGCAGGTCCCGCACGTGGAGCACGGTGTGGTAGCGGTGGCCGCCGGTCGAGCCGCCGGGCTCGGACAGGGTGTAGATCGCGCGCCGCCCGTCGGGGCTGATCGTCGCCTCGAAGCTGGAGCTGCCGATCGTGCCGTCGAGGCCCGCGCTCACCGGTGTGAGCGTCCGGGAGCGGACGTCGTAGGTGTAGTAGGGGGCGGCGTTCGGGCGGGCCAGGCTCGGCTGCGCCGCGGACTGCGGGACGCTGCGGCGCGCGGCCTCGGCGGCGCTCGGGGCGAGCTCCACGTCGGCGGAGGCGTCGGCGGAGGCGGGGGCGGAGGCCGTGGCCGCCGCCGCGGCGGTCGCGGCGGCGAGGCCGGGGGCCTGCTCGTCCGGCAGCAGGCTGGAGATGGAGCCGAAGCCGATGGTGCGGCCGTCCGCGCTGATCGTCGGCCGGAAGGACGTGCTCTCGCCCGGCTTGCCGTTCACGTCGTGGGAGACCAGCCGGGTGGTGTGGGTCCAGCGGTCGGTGAGGTAGACGTTGATCTTCCAGGTGTAGGGCCGGGCGAGCGAGGGCTCGGGGATGGGCTCGGGCTCGGGGTCCACGACGGTCGGGTCCAGGTCGGTCCGGGAGGACACGTAGACCACGTACCGGCCGTTGCCGCTGACCTGTGCGTTGTACGAGGAGTGGTACCGGTCGGTGTCGGTGTTGGTGGGGCTGCTGCTGACCAGCTCGGTGCGGCCGGTCCTGCGGTCCCTGATGTACACCTCGGTGCGGTTCTTGACCTGCGCGCCGGGCGCCACGTTCTCGTCCTCGCTCTCGAAGACGACGTAGCGGCCGTCGGCGCTGATCCCGGCCTGGTCGGTCGAGCCGCTCAGCGCCCGGCCCGCGTCGGACAGGTTGACCTGTTCGAGGCGGCCGGTGCGCAGGTCCTTCACATAGGCGTTGCTCCAGCCCACCGAGGGCTGGGGCAGCAGGTTCGTGGCCCGGGAGGTGAACAGGGCGTAGCGGCCGTTCGCGCTGATGCCCTGGGCCGTCGACTGGTTGTCGGGCGCCGCGCCGTTCGGCCCGAGGCTGACCTGGGTGGTGCCGCGCGGCACCGGGCCGGCCTGGGCCGGGGCGGCGGCGACGGCGAGCAGGGCGGCCGCGGCCAGGACGCTGCCGCCGCCCGACAGCCACCGGTTGCGGGTCGTCCGGGTGGTTCGTGTCATGAAGGTGTTCCTCCCCAGCGATCGCCCGGCCGGGCTCCCTCCCGGCGACGGGCTTTCGGCAGAGCCAATCGTCGGGAGGGCCGGGGGTCAACGCCCTCCGGTGATGTCGGCGGAAAATACGTCAACGGATGTATGCGGCAAGGGAATCAAGCCATTCGGATCATCACGGGTGGCGCACGAAGACGTCCGCGGCGGCGTTGGTGTCGCCCGGGACGAGGTCGCCGTCGTCGGCGGTGAAGACCACCGTCCCGCCGCCGGCGTCCACGAACGGGTCCGAGGAGTCGGAGGTGCTCTGCCCGCCGTCCCGGGTGAGGCTGACCCGTTCGATCGCGCCGGTCCGCAGGTCGCGGCGGAAGACGTCGCTGACGCCGTTGGTGTCGCCGGGGACGAGGTTGTCGGCGGCGGAGTCGAAGTAGACCCAGTGGCCGTCGAAGGTCATGGCGGGGTCCTGGGCGCTCGCGGTGGTCGTGGTGCCGGGCAGGAAGGCGTTGAGCCGCGTCAGCCGGCCGGTGGCCAGTTCCCGGGCGTACAGGTCCGACCGGAAGTGGTTGGAGCCGGGCCCGCCGACGCGGAACGGCAGGCCGAACAGGGCGTAGCGGCCGTCGGGGCTGATCCGGGAGCCCCTGCTGACGCCGCGCAGGGTGCCCTCGTCGTCCACGCTGGCGCCGGAGACCTTCCCGGTGTCGGCCTTCCAGACGAAGTACGGGTAGAAGCGGGCCGGGGCCAGCCCGGGTGCACCGGCGTCGGCGCCAGGGTCGGTGTCGGTGCCGGGGGCGGCATCGGGGTTGGCGGCCGGGGCCTGCGGGAGCAGGTTGGTCGCCCGGGAGGTGAAGCCGACGGTGGCGCCGTCCGCGCTGATCGTCACGCCGTAGGAGGTGTTGTTGGCGGCCCCGCCGTCCGCGCCGGTGGTGACCACCCGGGTGGTGCCGGTCCAGCGGTCGGTGACGAGCACGTTGAAGTGGCGCGGGTCCGAGCCCGGGGCGAGGTCGGTGCGGTTGGAGGTGTAGGCGACGTAGCGGCCGTCCCGGCTCAGGGACGGGGTGTCGGAGTAGCCGTCGCCGTCGCTGGGCCCGCCCCCGGTGACCAGCTCGGCGCGGCCGGTCCAGCGGTCGCGGACGAAGACGTCGCTGTAGTGCCTCGGCTGGCCGGGCACCACGTTGGTGGCGCTGGTGCTGAAGGCCACGAACCGGCCGTCGGCGCTGATCGAGGCGTCCGCGGTGGGTGCGTCCAGCCGGGAGCCGTCGTCGGCGACGCTGACCCGTTCGACGTGTCCGTTGCGCAGGTCGCGGACGTAGACCTCCTCCGAGTTCGGGGTGCCGGGCCCGGGCAGCAGGTCGGCCGCGGTCGAGGTGAACAGGGCGGAGCGGCCGTCCTCGCTCAGCCCGATCGCGATCGAACGCCCGTTGATCTGCCCGCCCTTGGCGGTCTCGCTGACCCGGGCGGTGTCGCCCTTGGGCGGCTTGGCCTCGGCGGCGGGCAGCGCCGCTCCGGCGGCTATGGCGGTGGCGGCCAGCACGGCGGCGGTGCGGGCGAGCCGGCGTCGGGTGCGTGCGTGCGTCATGGATCGTCCTCCCCTGATGGCGGTCCCGGGCCCACGGCCCCCGCGGCCCGGTCGGGGAGAGCCAAGCGTCGTGCGGACAGTTGGTCAACGACCGGTGGCGATTCCGCCCGGAAATACGCCACCGGTCGTATCCCGCAAGGGAGTCAGGGCTTCAGGGCGTCGGCGCGTCAGGCCGTCACAGGCGGCGCAGGAAGACGTCCAGCACCTGGTTGGTGTCGCCCGGCACCAGGTCGCCGTCGTCGGCGGTGAAGAGCACCGTGTCGCCGGTGGCGTCCACGAACGGGCTGAAGGACGAGGAGGTGCTCTGCCCGCCGGCCCGGGTGAGACTGACCCGTTCGATCCGGCCGGTCCACAGGTCGCGGCGGAAGATGTCGCCGGCGTCGTTGGTGTCGCCGGGGACCAGGGTCTCGGCGCTGGAGTCGAAGTAGACCCAGTGGCTGTCGGCCGTCATGACGCCGCCGGACGAGGACCATTTGGTGCTGGTGCCCGGCAGGTCGGTGTTGACCTTGGTGACCTTGCCGGTGGCCAGCTCGTGGACGTACAGGTCCAGCCGGGTGCCGTGGGCCGGGCCGGGGAAGCCGCCGACGAACACCGGGACGCTGTAGATCGCGAAGCGGCCGTCCGGGCTGATCCGGGCGTCGTAGGAGACGCCGATCAGCTCGCCGGCGTCGTTCAGGCTGGCGCCGATGATCTTTCCGGTGTCGGCCTTCCAGGCGTAGCACCGGTAGTAGTGGGGCCCGGCCAGCTGGGGCGAGTCGGCGGCGGGGTCGGCGTTGGTGGCGCTGCCGGCGCCGGGGTCGGTGGCCGGGGTCTCCGGCAGCAGGTTCCCCGCGCGGGAGGTGAAGGCGACGGTGGCGCCGTCCGCGCTGATCGTCGGGGCGAAGGAGCCGTTGTCGGCACCCTCGCCGTCCGCGCCGACGGTGACCAGCCGGCTGGTGCGGGTCCAGCGGTCGGTGACGTAGACGTTGTTCCTGCCGCGCCGCACGGTGCCCGGGGCGAGGTCGCTGCGGTTGGAGACGTAGGTGACGTAGCGGCCGTCGCGGCTGATGCTGGGACTGACGGCCCCGAACCCGCTCTGGCCGTCGGTGCTCGGCACGGCGGCGGCGGTGACCAGCTCGGTGCGGCCGGTCCAGCGGTCGCGGACGAAGATGTCGCTGGGGTGGCTCGGCTGGCCGGGCACCACGTTGGTGGCGGTGGTGCTGAAGGCCACGAACCGGCCGTCGGCGCTGATCGAGGCGTCGGTGGTGGCGGCGTTCAGCGCGGAGCCGTCGTCGGCGACGCTGACCTTCTCGATGTGCCCGTTGCGCAGATCGCGGACGTAGACCTCGTCCGTGTTCGGAGTGCCGGGCCCGGGCAGCAGATTGGTCGCGGCGGAGGTGAAGAGTGCGGAGCGGCCGTCCTCGCTCAGCCCGAGCGGCGTCGAGTAGGCGTTGAGCTGGGCGCCCTTGGAGGTCTCGCTGACCCGGGCGGTGTCGCCCTTGGGCGGCTTGGCCTCGGCGGCGGGCATCACGGCCCCGGCCACGGCGGTGGCGGCCAGGACGGCGGCGGCGCGGGCCGGCCATCTGCGGGTGCGTGCGGTGGTCATGGAACGTCCTCCCCTGGGATCGCCCGGCCGCGCTCCCTCCCGGCGGCGGGCCCTCGCAGAGCCAACCGTCGGGAGGGCCGGTGGTCAACGGCCGGGGGTGATCCCGCCCGGAAATACGTCAACGGACGTATCCCGCAAGGGAGTCAGGACCTCACAGGCGGCGCCGGAAGACGTCCGTGGTGGCGCTGTCCGCGACGGGCGCCAGGTTGCCGTCCTCGGCGCTGAACAGCAGGGTCGTGTCGTCGGCGTCGACCTGCGGGAAGAAGGCGGACGTGGTGCTCTGTGAGCCGTCCTGGGTGAGGGGGACCCGCTCGGTGTGTCCGCTGCGCAGGTCGGTGCGGAAGATGTCGGCCTGCCCGTTGGTGTCGCCGGGCACCAGGTCGGCGACGTCGGAGGTGAAGTACACCCAGCGGTCGTTCAGCGGCATGACGGGGTTGTAGGAGGATTCGAGGGCGCTGCCGGACAGCGGCTTGTTGACCTTGGTGGTCCGGCCGGTGGCCAGCTCGCGGGCGTAGACGTCCTGGTGGACACCGTGCGAGCCGGGCCGGCCGCCCTCCTCGTAGACCGTGTAGAGCGCGTAGCGGCCGGAGGGGCTGATCCGCCCGTCGTTGCCGGCGCCGATGAGCTCGCCGGTCCCGTCGTAGCTGGCGCCGGTGATCTTCCCGGTGCGGGCGTCCCAGACGTAGTACGGGTAGGCGCGGATCCCGGTCAGCTCGGCGCCGTCGGCGGTGTCGGCGCTGTCGGCCGCAGACGCGGCGGAGGCGGCTCGGTCGGCGAGCGAGGGCGGGGTCTGGTCGGCCGGGAGCAGGTTGCCGGCCCGCGAGGTGAAGCCGATGACGGTGCCGTCGGCGCTGATCGTCGGGCGGGAGGAGTTGTGGTCGGCCGGGGTGCCGTCCGCCCCGGTGCTGACCACCCGGGTGGTGCGGGTCCAGCGGTCGGTGACGAAGACGTTGAACCTGCCGCGGCGGACGCCGGGTGCGAGGTCGGTGCGGTCGGAGGAGTAGACCACGTAGCGGCCGTCCCCGCTGATGGCGGCGTCGAAGGCGTTGCGGGCGCTCTGGTCGTCGCCCGTGCCGGAGGTGCCGTCGCCCGTGGTGACCAGCTCGGTGCGGCCGGTCCAGCGGTCCCGGACGAAGACGTCGGTGGGGTGCTTCGGCCGGCCGGGCACCACGTTGCTGGCGTAGCTGCTGAACGCCACGTACCGGCCGTTGCCGCTGATCGCCGCGTCGTTGGTGCCGGCGTCCAGCGCGGAGCCGTCGGCGGCGACGCTGATCCGCTCGGTGCGGCCGTTGCGCAGGTCCCGGACGTAGACGTCGCCGACGGCCCCGGCGCCGCCGGGCAGCAGGTTGGTCGCCGACGAGGAGAACAGCGCGTACCGGCCGTCGCCGCTCAGCCCGAGCGCGAACGAGGGCCCGTCCAGGGCCTCGCCCTTGGCGCCCTCGCTGACCCGGGCGGTGTCGCCCTTGGGCGGGCGGGCCTCGGCGGCGGGCATCGCGGATCCGGCCGCCGTGACGGCTGCCAGGACGGCGGCGGTACGGGCCAGTCGGCGGCGGGTGCGTGCAGTGGTCATCGATCATCCTCCCCTGATGACTGCCCCGGGCCCTCGGCCCCCCGTGGCCCGGTCGGCACGAGCCAAGCGCCGCGCGGATGTCCGGTCAACGGACAGGAGCGATCTCGTCCGGAAATGCGCCACCACTCGTGTCTCCGGCCGAGACCGCTGCTCCCGCTGCTCCCGCCGCTCCCGCCGGTTCTGCTGCTCCCGCTGCTCCCGCCGGTCCGGCACGCCGCGCCGCGCTGGCAGAATTGGTCCGTGATCGACGCACGACGGCTGCGGACCCTTCGGGCCGTGGCGGACCACCGCACCGTGACCGCCGCGGCGGCCGCCCTCTACCTGACCCCCTCCGCGGTCTCCCAGCAGCTGGCCGCCCTGGAGCAGGAGACCGGCCACGACCTGCTCGCCCGGGAGGGCCGGGGCGTACGGCTGACCGCCGCCGGGGAGATCCTGCTCGGCCACGCCGACGTGGTGCTCGCCCAGCTGGAGCGCGCCGAGGCCGACCTCGCCGCGTACAGCGCGGGCGTCTCCGGGGAGGTCACCGTCGCCTCCTTCGCGACCGCCATCGCCTCGGTGCTCGCCCCCGCCGTCGGCCTGCTCGCCGAGCGCGCCCCCGGGGTGCGGCTCAAGGTGCTGGACGCCGAGGGCGACGCCAGCCTGCCGATGGTGCTGGACGGCCGGGCCGACCTCGCGGTGGCTGTCGAGTACCGGGGCGCCCCGCGCGCCGACGACGCCCGGCTGACCCGGGTGCCGCTGTACGCCGAGCCCTTCGAAGCCGTCCTGCCGCTCGGCCACCGGCTGGCCGACGAGTCCGGCCCGCTGGCCGTCGCCGCGCTGGCCGACGAGCCGTGGATCGGGCCGTACCCGGGCAACCCCTGCCACGACGTGGTGCTGCTGGCCTGCGAGCACGCCGGGTTCCAGCCCCGGCTGCTGCACTCCTCCGACGACTTCCGGGCCGTGGTGGCGCTCGCCTCGGCGGGCCTCGGGGTGGCGCTGGTGCCGCGCTCGGCGCTGCGCGGCGTCGACCTCCGCGAGGTCGCGGTGCGGCCGGTGGACAGCGAGCTCGCCACCCGGCGGGTCTTCGCCGCCGTCCGGACCGGTGCCGACGGGCACCCGCTGGTCCGGCCGGTCCTGGACTCCCTCGCCCAGGCGGCGGCCGCGGGCGCGTGAGCCGACCGTGCGCGGGGCGGCTGCGGGTCCTGCGGCCCTCGGTGCCTGCGGCTGCTCGGCGTCCCGGGTCGGGCGGCCCGCCGTGGTGTTTCCGGCGTGGCGTCCCGGCCCGGGCGGCCGTGCAGCCGCTGGTCCGTGCGGGCGGTCGAGGTTCGGTGCCCCCCTCGGGACCGCCCCCGCTAAACGGTACCGACCGGTACCGACTGGAGGACGGTACCGACCGGTACCGTTTGGCGTCAAGAGTGGATAGGATCGGCCGCATGGCAGTCAACGCACGGGCGCGCCTGCTGAGCACGGCCGAAACCCTCTTCTACGCGAACGGCATCCGCGCGGTCGGCGTGGAGCGCATCCTCTCCGAGTCCGGCGTGGGCCGGGCCTCCTTCTACCGGCACTTCACCGGCAAGGAGGAACTGGTGACCGCGGTCCTGGAGGGCCGCGACGTCCGGTGGCGGGCGTGGCTCTCCGAGCGGGTCGCGGCCCACGGCGGCCACCCGCTGTACGTCTTCGACGCGCTGGCCGAACGGTTCGCGACCCAGGACTTCCGCGGCTGCGTCGCGATCAACACGATGACCGAGATCGCCGACCCGGCCAGCCCGGCCCGCCGGATGGCGGCCCTGCACAAGACCCGCGTCATCGACCTGGTCGAGCGGTTGATGCGGGACGCCGGCGTCCCCGAGCCCGGGGAGCGTGCCCGGCAGTTCGCCCTCCTGATGGACGGCGCCATCGTCACCGCCCTGCGCGAGGGCACCCCGGACGCCGCCTGGCGGGCCCGCGGCATCGCCGAGGCCCTGCTGGCCGCCTGAGGTCTGAAGCGCGAAGCCTGAGCCTGAAGCGTGAAGCCTGAGCCTGACGCGGCGGCCCGGGTGGAGCGGGCCGCCACGCCCCGGGCTCAGGCGTGGTGCGGCGCCGCCGGGCTGCCGTCGGGGCGGACTCCGGCGAACTCGTCCAGGACGGCGACCCGCAGCTCGTGGGCGCCGTCCGGCCGGCTCTGCTCGTAGTAGAGGTACCAGCGGCCGCGGGCCGGGACGAGGTCGGCGTACCGGATGTCCAGCCAGGGGCCGTCCGGGGTGAGGCGGTGCCAGCCGCGCAGGTCGGTGGAGGCGGCCAGGCCGCAGCGCTCCTCGTAGTTGCCGGCGGCGTCCGCCGAGCCGTCGTAGAGCGCGAGCCAGCCGCCCCGGCCGTCGGGCAGGACGGTGGTGATCCGGGACTCGTAGCCGTCCCAGGCGCCGGCCGGGCCGACGTCCAGCGCCTCGGCGGCGCGGCCCGGCGGGGCGGTGAAGCGCAGCCCGTCCGGGGACACCGCGAGCGCGGTGGGCTGGACGGTGAGGCCGGTGGTGTGGATGTCGGCGTCGGCGTGGGCGCGGTCCCGCTCCTCGGGGGTGAACGGCCGGGCGCGGGAGACGGTGGCGAACAGGTGGACGCCGCCGTCGGTTTCGAGCAGGTACGGGTCCTTGACGCCCTCGGTGCCGGTGGTCGCGGCGGTGAGGACGGGGGTGCGGGTGGCGAGGTCGAAGGACCCGGGGGCGTCGGCGCGCAGGGCGTCGACGCGCCAGCGGTTGTCGGCAGGATCGACGTAACTGAGGTGGAGCAGGTAGCCGCCGTCGCGGCGCAGCAGGGCGAGGCGTTCCATCGAGGGGGAGCCCAGTTCGTCGCGCCGGACGGACCACAGGTCGCGGAAGGCGATGCCGTCGGCGCTCTCGGCGACGGCGCAGCGCCAGCCCCGGTCGGGCCCGTGCGTCGCGCCGCGCGGGCGGCGCTCGCGGTAGGTGAGCAGGAAGCGGTCGAGGTCCGGCTCGTACCGGACGCCCGGGCAGCCGGCCCAGTAGCCGGGTTCGGGGCGCTCGGGGGCGCGGACGAGGTGGGAGGCGCCGAGGTCGGGCGCGGCGGGCAGGGCGGGGTGCGGCATGGATCCGTCCTTCGGGGGAGGGGTGTCGCGAAGTTTCTATCAGATCGATCAAAAGTCCGGGCCAGGCGAGACGGGTCGTCGTCGACCGACTGACCAGCAAGGTGGCCAGCTTCACCAGCAGGTCTTCTATGAAGACGATGTTTCGCCCGATGGCGATCGCACGACACCGAACGGCCGAGCCTTGACCGCTCCCCGGAGATCGCGGCTACCTTCTTCTCAGAGTCGATCAAACATGGCCGACCAGGACCCGAGGAAGCCCCGCCCCGATGACCGCCCCCAGCACCGACGCACCCGGCTACGCCGGCCTGGGCCTGTACGTCGGCGACCTCCACAACCACTGCGGCATCAGCTACGGCCACGGGAGCATCGAGGACGCCTACGCCAACGCCCGGCTCCAACTCGACTTCGCCAGCGTCACCGGCCACGGCTGGTGGCCCGACCTGCCCGAGCGCACCCCCGAACTGGCGAGCCTGGTCGACTACCACACCGAGGGCTTCGCCCGGCTGGCCCGGCTCTGGGACCACGTCCAGGACGTCACCGCCGCCGCCCACGAGGACGGCCGCTTCGTCACCTTCCAGTCCTTCGAGTGGCACAGCCTCGCCCACGGCGACCACTGCGTGTACTTCGACGGCCCGCGCGGCGAGATCATCCGGGCGGCGGACCTGGACGAACTGCGCGCCCGGCTGCGGGTGCTCGCCGCCCAGGGCGTGCGCACCTGGGCGCTGCCGCACCACATCGGCTACGGGCCGGCCCGCCGCGGCATCGACTGGGCCTCCTACACCGAGGAGTTCGCCCCGGTGGTGGAGATGATGTCGATGCACGGCTGCGCCGAGTCCGACGAGGCGCCGCGCAGCTACCTGCACACCATGGGCCCGCGCGCCGGCGCCGCCACGGCCGTCCACGGCCTGCGCCTGGGCCACCGCTTCGGACTGATCGGCTCCACCGACCACCACAGCGCCTTCCCCGGCAGCCACGGGCACGGCCGGGTGGCGGTCTGGGCCCCGGAACTGACCCGGGACGGCATCTGGAACGCCGTCCAGCAGCGCCGCACCTACGCGATCACCGGGGACCGCATCCTGCTCGCCACCTCCGTCAACGGCGCCCCGATGGGCGCCGAGGCCGCCTCCGCCGACCGGCGCCGGATCCACGTCACCGTCCAGGGCCGGGACGCGCTCGACCACGTGGAACTGCTCCGCAACGGCGTACCCGTCCACCGGGTCAGCCGGCCCGAACTCCTCTCCGGCGCCGGTGGATCGGACGCCTTCTCCGGCACCCTGGGCTTCGCCGTCGGCTGGGGCCGGCGCGGCGAACCCGTGCACTGGGACGTCGTGCTGCGGATCGAGGGCGGGCGGCTGCTGGACGTCCAGCCCCGGTTGCGCGGCCCGGAGACCGTCGCGCCGGCCGAGGCCGAGCCGGACACCTACCGGCCGTCCTGGTGGGAGCGCACCGGGCCGGGCGAGATCCGGCTGCGGACGGTCACCGACGGCAACCCCAACACCGCCACCGACAGCACCCAGGGCTTCTCGCTGCGGATCGAGGGCGACACGAGCACCCGGCTGGTCGCCGTCGTGAACGGCGTCGAGAGCGCCCACGCCGTCGGCGAACTCCTCGCCGGCGCGCGGACCGGATTCACCGGCGGGTTCGTATCCGGCGCCTACCGCTTCGACCGGGCCGTGCCCGACCGGGAGACGACCGCCGAGTTCGAGCTGACCGACGAACGCCCCGGCGGCGACGGGGACTTCTACCACGTGCGGGTCCGGCAGCTGAACGACCAGTGGGCCTGGTCCAGCCCGACCTGGGTGGGACCGGCCGACTCCTGTAGCCGGGCCGGGTTTCCCCCCGCCGGGGCAACCCGCCCCGCACACCCGGCGCCCCGCCCCCCACCACCCGAAGGAGAACAAACAAGTACCCCCACCCCCCCCCCCACGCCCGCCCGCTCGCACCCTCCGCTCCGACCTGTCCGACCTGTCCCACCGGTCCGGAGGCCGTACAGCCGCACACCAGGGCCCTCACTTGGGGAACACGCCAGGCGGTCGCCGCCGGAGCACGCACCTC
>NZ_JBHXEM010000197.1:0-11451 GCF_042724755.1 Kitasatospora sp. NPDC127067
GTCGGGGGCCGCTCGGGGCCCGGACGGTGGTCGGCCGGCCGTCAGGCCTCCAGGTGGGTGGCCACCAGGGTGGCGAACTCCTCGGGGGTGAGGATGCGGATGCCGAGTTCCTCGGCCTTGGCGCGCTTGGAGCCGGCCTTCTCGCCCGCGACCAGGAGGGTGGTGCGCTTGGAGACCGAGGAGGAGGCCTTGCCCCCGGCGCGTTCGATCAGTTCGTTCATCTGGTTGCGGGAGAGGTCGGCGAGGGCGCCGGTCATGCTGCCGGTGACGACGACGGCCTCACCGGCCAGCGGTCCGCCGTCGCCACCGCCGTCGCTCCCCTCGCCGGTGCCGTTCCCGTCGCCGGTGCCGACCGCCCCCGCCGCGGCGGCGGGGGCGGTCGGGGCGGTGACGGCGGTGCCCACGCCGAGGGCGGCGAGGCGGTCCAGCAGCGGGGCGAGGTCGACGAGTTCGGCGGCGACGACGCGGGCCTTCTCGGTGCCGATGCCGTCGACGCCGGCCAGGGTTTCGGCGTCGGCGGCGCGGATCGCCGTCATGCTGCCGAAGTGCGCGGCGATGCGGCGGGACATGGTCCGTCCGGTGCCGCGGATGCCGAGGGCGCAGAAGACCCGGTTGAGCGGCTGGGTGCGGGCGGTGGCGATCGCGGCGAGCAGGTTGTCGGCGCTGGTCTCCCCCATCCGCTCCAGGGTGAGCAGTTGCTCGCGGGTGAGGGTGAACAGGTCGGCGAGGTCGGCGACCAGGCCGGCTTCGACGAGCTGGACGGCGCGGGTGCCGCCGAGGCCCTCGATGTCGAGCTGGTCGCGGCCGGCCGCGTAGAGGACGGAGGCGACGGCCTGGCAGTTGCGGCCGCGGGTGCAGCGCCAGCGCTGTTCGGTGGTGTCGATGGCGTCGCCGCAGCGCGGGCACGCCTCGGGGAAGGCGATCGGCTGTTCGGCGCCGGTGCGGGCGTCGAGCACCGGGGCCTCCACCCGGGGGATCACGTCGCCGGCGCGGTAGACGAAGACCTGGTCGCCGATCATCAGCCCGCGCCGTTCGATGTCGGCGGGGTTGTGGAGGGTGGCGAAGGTGACGGTGACGCCGTCGATGACGACGGGTTCGAGGACGGCGCGCGGGGCGATGATCCCGGTGCGGCCGACGTTCCACTCCACCCCGAGCAGCCGGGTGACCTTGTGCTGGGCGGCCAGTTTGCGGGCCACCGCCCAGCGCGGGGCGCGCGAGCCCAGGCCGGCCTCGGCGCGGTCGGCGGCCAGGTCGGCCTTGACCACCACGCCGTCGATCCCGAAGGGCAGTTCGGCGCGCAGGGCGGCGATCTCCTCGATGCGCTGCTGGACCTCGGTGATGCCCGCGCAGTGCCGCGGGCGGGCGTCGGTGGTGGCGGCGGTGTTGGCGCCGAGGGCGGCGAGGTGGTCCAGCAGGGCGCTGTGGTCGAGGCCCTCGGGGCCGACGGCGTCGTAGGCGAAGAAGGTCAGTTCGATCCGGTAGGGGCGGTCCTTGGCCCGCAGGGTGCCGGCGGCGCCGCTGCGGGGGTGGGCGAAGGGGGTGGCGCCGTGCTCGGCGCGCACCCGGTTGGCGTGCTCGAACTGCTCCTGGGTGAGCAGGACTTCGCCGCGCAGTTCGATGTCGGCGGGCTCGGTGAGCTCGGCCGGCAGGCCGAGGACGGCGTCGGCGGCGTGGGTGATGTCCTCGCCGGCGAGGCCGTCGCCGCGGGTGATGAGCTGCTGCAGGCGCCCGGCGCGGTAGCGGGCGGCGACGGCGAGGCCGTCGAGCTTGGGCTCCACGCACCAGGCGGCGACCGGCCGGCCCAGGCGCCGTTCGAGGCCGGCGGCCCAGGACTCCAGTTCCTCGGCGGAGAAGACGTTGTCCAGGGAGAGCATCGGCGCGCTGTGCGGGACGTCGCCGGTGGCGGCGCCGCCGGCCACCTTTCCGGTCGGCGAGTCGGGCAGGGCCTGGTCGGGGTGGGCGCTCTCGTAGGCGGCGATGGCCCGCAGCAGGGCGTCGTACTCGTCGTCCCCGAGCGGGGTGGAGCCGTCGGTGTAGTACGCGGCGGCGGCCCGGACGGCGGTGGCGACGGCGTCGGCGTACGCGGACGGGGAGGAGAGCGGTGCTGCGGTCTCGATCATGCGGGAATCATGACGGCCGGCACTGACATCGGCGCCCGGGGCGGTCGGACCAGCCGGGCGGTGGTGGGGGTGTCGGCGCCGTTGCGGCGGGCGTCGCGGCGGGTGTGCCCGGGGGTGTGCCCTCGGGGACGGGGGCCGAGAGGGCGGCGTCCGGCTCGGTGCCGGGTCGGGTGCCGGAGGGGGCGGGGAGCGGGAGCGGGTGGCCCTCGCGCCACTGGGCGGTGGTCCGCTCGCCGCCCGAGCGGCGCCGCCAGTACAGGTGCTGGGCGACGATCAGCGGGCCCAGCGCGGTGAGCAGCGGGAATCCGGTGGTGAGCCAGTTGAGGGCGAAGCAGGCGCTGACGGCGCTGGTGGTCAGCAGGCCGACGAGGGCGGCGACGGCGGCGGCGGTGCGGCCGTGGGCCTTGGCGGCGACCAGCGGGTACAGGACGAGCAGCAGCAGGTCGCCGAGGCCGACGGCGACGGGGGCCGGGCCGACGGTGAGGGCGAGCATCGGGGCGAAGGGGCGGTCCTGGACCTGTTCGAAGAAGCGGGCGGTGGTGTCGGTGAGGGTGGTCGCGGCGAGGTCGTAGGCGGTGAGGACGGCGGCCAGGGCGGCGGTGTGGACGGAGCGCAGGCCGCTCTGGGTCCAGAGGTTGGCGACGCCGACGACGGCGGCGGCGATCATCAGGTCGCTGCCGGCCCGGGCGGCGCCGGGGTGGCCGGTGAGGGCGGCGAGCGTGGTGGCGGCGGTGGCGGTGAGGGCGGCGGCCCAGGACCAGGGGGCGGCGCGCAGCCGGGCGGCGGCGAGCAGCGGGGCGAGGGTGAACTGGACGGCCAGGCAGCCGACGAGGCCGAAGACGGCGGAGACGGCGGCGCCGGGCAGGGCGGTGTAGAGCAGCGGGGCGAGGACGACGCCGGCGCACAGGACGGCGATGTCGCCGCCGGTGTAGACGCCGACCGGGGGGCGGGGCATCCGGATCCGGGCGAGGTACCAGGCGGCCAGGGCCAGTTCGGCGGCGACGGCGGCGCTCAGTGCGGCCAGGGCGGCGGGGCTGACGGTCATGCGGTTCCTCCCGCGGCCGGGGCCGCCGACGGTGCCGGGGATGCCGGTGGGGTGCCGAGGGCGCCGGGGCCGCCGGCGGTGTCGGGAGTGTCGAGGGTGTCGAAGGTGTGCTCGCGCAGGTCGGCGCGCAGGGGTGCGGTGGGCGGCATGGCGGCGCGGTCCTCGTACAGCACGATGTCGAACAGCCGCAGGCCGGCGGCGTGGGCGCGCTCCTCCAGGCGGCCGCGCAGGGCGGTGGCGGGCAGGCGGTCGACCAGCAGGTGCAGGCGGGCGGGTCCGCCGGGGCCGTCGGGGCCTTCGGTGAGGGCGTGGCGGGCGGGCAGCGGGACCTCCGGTTCGGCCTCGACCAGGTCGAGCACCTCGCGGGTGGTGACGGTGCGGCTGAGCGGCCCGTTCCAGCGGCCGAGGATCTCGGAGGTGGCGGGGAGGTGGGCGAGTTCGCAGGTGGGCGGCTCGGCGGGGAGGCGGACGAGGTCGCCGGTGGCGTAGCGCAGCAGCAGGGTGCAGTCGCGGTAGGGCACGTAGGGGGTGTGCACGACGGTGCCGGTGGCGCCGGGGGCGGTGGGTTCCCAGGTGAGCGGGTCGAGGACTTCGAGGTGTCCGAACTCGGTGGTGTGGTGGAGGTGGCCCCGGGTGCAGGGGGTGGCGCCGGAGGGCAGGATCTCGGTCATCAGGTAGGCGGAGGTGGCGGTGGCGCCGAACACCTCCTCGGCGCGGCGGCGCAGGGGCGCGGAGAGCACCTCACCGCCGACGCTGATCGACCGCAGGCCGAAGTCGGCGCTGCGCCACTTGCGTTGTTCGGCTTCCTGGACGAGGGCGGCCAGGTAGGAGGCGGAGGTGGTCAGGTGGGTGATCCGGGGGTCCTTGCCGGGCAGGCCGAGCGGGGCGGCGAGGCGGTCGAGGGCCACGGCGGGGTCGACGGTGCCGAACTGGACGAACCCGGCGCCGGCGCGGGTGGCCGACTCCTCGGCGTTGACCAGCGGCAGGGTGGCGCGGGAGCAGCCGGCGTAGGCGACGGTGTGGCGGGGGCGCAGGCCGAGGCCGAGCACGGCGGAGATGGTGCTGAAGGCGACGGCGCACTCGAGTTCGGCGCGGGAGAACCACACCGCGGTGGGGGTGCCGCTGGTGCCGGTGGTGAGCGCCATCAGGACGGGGGTGGCGGCGTCCGAGACGAAGGCGGCGGGCAGGGCGCGCAGCGCCTGTTTGGGGGTGACGGGGACGCGCGACCAGTCCTCGGGCTCCAACCTGGCCGGGTCGAGGTCGAGTTCGGCGAACAGCCGGCGGTAGTGGGCGGTGTGCCGGGCGGCGGCGCGGGCGGTGGCGCGCAGGCTGCGCCGGGCCACCTCGCGCCGCACCTGCGGGTCGACGTGTCCGGCCCGGCCGGGCAGCAGGGCGGAGTCCTCGCCGGGCTCGCCGAACTCGGCGATGGTGGCGACCAGGTCCCGCGCGAGGCGTTCCAGGTCGTTCGGGCGTATTCGACGGTTCGTCAGAATTGCTGCACCGTAACGCAGTTGGCTCAGCGCGGTCGCGAACAAGCGGACTCCCCAGGCCAGGGTCGGACGGTACGCCACCCGGCCCCGGCCGGGGTCGATCGGATCAGGCCCCGATCAGGTCAGACCATGTGGAGGAACATGGCGGCGGTGAGGGTGCTGAAGGCGTACTTGAGGTAGTGCTTGACCATGATCGGTTCTCCCTCGTACGGGCCGGCCGGCCGCCCTGACCGGGCGCGGCAGCGGATGCCCGTGGCCGGTTCTGGTCGACGGGCAACGGCAGTATAGGGACGGTTCGGCCACCCGCAACAGCCTGTGTGCACGGCCAACCTTCCTGCTGTTCACGTCAGTTCGTGACCACTCCGGGCCGACGGCCCGCCGGCACCTCACCGCTGGAGCTCCGGTGTCAGCACTCCAGGAGGGTGCAGCTCCAGTGCATGCCGCGCCCCATGCCGGCCAGGGCGATCAGGTCGCCGTCGCCGAAGTGCCCGGACGCGCGGTGGTGATGGAGGTCGAGGAGGTGGTCCGCGGCCCCGAAGTGGCCCCGCTCCAGGGAGATTTCGAGGTTGGTGCGCTCCACCGGGACGCCGAGCCGGTCGGCCAGCTTCGTCAGCGTGCCGAGGTTGTCGTTGAGCAGCACCACCCTGGCCAGGTCCGGGACGGACGCGCCGATCCGCTTGCAGGCCCGGGCCACCACCTCGTGCACCCGCTCGCCCATCAGGCCGGCGAACTCCTGGAAGCGCTCGGCGTCGTAGTCGAAGAACTCCATCAGGCCCCAGGCGTCGCGGGCCGGCGGGGGCGTCCGACCGCCGCGGAAGGGGTCGGCCGCCCCGCCCTGGTCCATCCGGAACAGGTCGACGCAGCGGCCGTCGCTGATCGTCTCGCTGGCCCGCCAGCGCAGTTCGGGGTGGCCGCGCCCGGCCACCGCGGCGCCGGCGCCGTCGGAGAACAGCAGCGAGTTGGTGTGCATCCGGTTCCAGTACGGCTCGCACGTCCGGTTCGCCCCGACCACCAGCGCCCGCTGGTACTCGGGGTGCGTGGCGAAGCGGCCGGCGAGCAGGTCGAAGCAGGTGATGCCGCTGACGCAGCCCTGACCGACGAGGACCGCCTCGGCCCGGCGGGCGCCCAGCCGGTCCTGGAGGCTCGCGGCCGCGTCCCAGTACAGGTACTCGGGGATGTCGGTGATCGCGAGGACCACCAGGTCCAGCTCGGCGGGGTCGGTGCCCGCTTCGTCCAGGGCTGCCCGGGCGGCGTCGACGGCCAGGTCGGTGAGCCCGACCCCGGCCGGGCTGCGGTGGACGGTGCGGTAGCCGTACGCCAGGACGCGTTCGACGTCCTTGGTGTACTCCGACGCCACGTCCGCGACGGCGACGGGCTCCCCGAGGGCCGATCCGAACGACATCAGTCCGTAGTCCACGCCACTGCCCCTTCCGGCCGCGCGGCTCGCCTGTCCGCGCACTGTTCGACACCGGAAAGGTGCCGCTTCCGCCGCCGAGGGAGTTCGTCATCGAACTTCCGTTTCCCGGTCCGGCCCGACGCCCCGTCAGGCTATACAGCGCCGAGGAGCCCTGACCAGCACCGACACCGGCACCCTCGCCGCACGGGCGGACGACGACACCGACGGGACCCCGGCCCGCGCAAGGGCGAGGCCGGCCATGCGGCGCATGACGGCGCCGGGGCGGGGCGCCCGGCTCAGCCCGCGAGGGCCTTCGCGAGGGTCTTGCCGAGGGCGTCGAAGCCGCCGATGAGGTTCCGGACCTGGTCGGGCGAGGCGGGGACGATGCGGCTGACGGAGGTGGAGGCCGTGATCGTTTCTCCTGGATTCCGGTACCGGGGTGGGGGTCGGAGCGGGGACGACAGCGGGCGGGGACGGGGCCCGGCGCCCCTCCCCCGCCTGCGCGCCGTCCGGCTCAGGAGGCCGTGAAGGCGACCTGGTCGACGGTCCAGAAGGCGCTGTTCGTACCGGTGTAGCGAAACTGGAAGCGGGCGGTGGTGGCGCCGGCGGGGACGGCGACGGGGAGGTTCTCGACGGTGTTGAGGTCGCTGCGGTAGGACTTCACCAACTGCGGGGCGCCGTTGTCGAAGACCACGTGGACGTCGCCGGTCTGCGGCCCGTCGATCTTGTAGTTCGTCGCGAAGGACAGCACGCCGCGGCTCGCGCCGGAGACCGGGTAGGCGGGGCTGACCAGGGTGGAGTCGAACTGGCCGGCGCCGTGCGCCTTGTCGTCCCACTCGTCGGAGTCGGCGACGGCGAAGACGTTGCGGGCGCGCACATTGGTCTCGCGGGACTGGCCGAGCTGGGCGGCGGTCCAGAACTCGTCGGTGGCGAAGGTCCAGCCGCGCCACTCGGTGACGCCGCCGGTGGGCATGCGGGAGTTGTCGATGCTCCAGCCGGTCGGCGGGGTGTGGGTCCAGCCCTTCACCGCGGCCGGGATGCCGCTCTCGTCGGCGCGGGCCTGCAGGCCCGGGCGCAGCGCGTCGAAGGCGTCGGGGACGATCTCGTCGATCGGGCGGCCGTCGAGCTGCCAGGCGGGGTCGACGGGGGCGCCCTCGTGCTTGAGGACGGTGGGGGCGATGTCGACCGGCTTGACGTCGTAGCGGCGCGAGCCGGGAGTGCAGCCGGTGCCGCCGGCGATCAGGAAGGTCTGGCGCTCGTTGGCGCTGTTGCCGCCGTGGCCGCCGGCGTCGGTGTGGCCGTGGTCGGTGGTGACGAGGATCAGCCAGTCCTCCGAGGCGTACGTGGGGCGGGACCTGACGGCCTGGAGGACCTGACCGACCAGGGCGTCGGCGGAGTGGAGGGCGGCCGCGTACTCGGCGCCGGCGCCGCCGTGGTTGTGGCCGGCCTCGTCGACCTGGTCGAAGTGCAGGAAGGTGGCGTCGGGGTTGCCGTGGGAGAGGTAGTCGACGGCGTCGGCGGCGGTCTTCGTGTCGTTCTCGCTCTCCTGCAGGCGCAGGTCGGCGCGGCCGTTGAAGACGTTGCCGGCGATGGGGTTCCAGGAGCCGATCACCAGGGTGGAGTTGGCGGGGTCGGCGTTCTCCAGGCGGGTGGCGAAGTCGGGGTACAGGTCGAAGCGGGAGCCGGTGAAGCTGTTGTCCTTCACCTGGTGCTTGTCGGGCCACACGCCGGTGGCGACGGTCGACCAGCCGGGGCCGGAGAGGGTGGGGGCCAGCGGGTTGGCGTAGAGGTTGCCGGTGGCGGTCATGCCGCCGGCCATCAGGGCCTTGAGGTTGGGGGCGTCGGCGGTGAGCAGCTTGTCGTAGCGGGTGCCGTCGACGCCGATGACCAGGGTCTTGGCCTGCTTGGTGCCGTTCGGCAGGCCCTGGTACGGACCGGCGGCGGTCGCGGTGGCGGTCGCGGCGGTCGCGGCGGTGGCGGCGGTGGCGGCGGCGGTCGGCACGATCAGCCCGGCGACGGCGGTGGCGGCGGCGAGGGTGACGGCCAGGGCTGCGGTGCGGGTGGAGCGCGGGGTGCGCAACGGAGGACTCCCAACTGGTCGGCAGCACGGTGCAGTTGCACCGGAAGTGAGGATGGGCCGGGCGGGCGAGGACGGGCCCTCCGCGAATCCACGGTTGTATGAACAACCGCAGAAATTCAGACCAGACCCGTTACACTTCCGTGATCCTGCACCCCGGGGTACCCGCCCGGCCCGGACGGCGCTCGATAGGCTTGCGCGGTGAACCACCCCATCCCCAGGGCCGTCCCCGAGCCCGCCCGCGCCGGCGTCCCCGAGCACGGCCGGGTGCCCAAGTACTACCTGGTCAAGGCCCGCCTGGAGGAGCTGATCGCCGAGCTGGGCCCGGGCGGGCGACTGCCCACCGAGGTCGATCTGGCGCAGCGTCACGGGGTCGCGCGGGCGACGGTGCGCCAGGCGCTGCGCGAGCTGCTGCTGGAGGGCCGGTTGCGGCGGCAGGGCCGGGGCACGGTCGTGGCCGGGCCGAAGATCGAGCAGCCGCTGTCCCTGAGCAGCTACACCGAGGGCGTCTCGCGCCAGGGCCTGCGCCCGGGCCGCACCCTGATCGCCCTGGACCGGCTGCCCGCCGACGCGGCGATGGCCCGGCTGCTGGAGGTCCCCGAGGGTGAGCCGCTGTGGCACCTGGAGCGGGTGCTGCGCGCGGACGAGGAGCGCGTCGGGCTGGAGTCCACGTACGTGCCGGTCGCCCGGGTGCCCGCGCTGGCAGGGGACTTCGACCCCGAGGGGTCCTTCTACGGCTATCTGCGCGAGCAGGGGGTGCGGCTCGGCGCCGCCGACGAGCGGATCGAGACGGTGCTGGCCAGCCCGCGCGAGGCCCTGCTGATCGGCACCCCGCCGGCGCTGCCGATGCTGCTGCTGCACCGCCGCAGCCTGGACGCGGCGGGGCGCCCGCTGGAGCAGGTGCGCACCCTCTACCGCGGGGACCGGTTCAGTTTCACCCTCGCCCTGGGCGCCCCGGACGCCCCGAACGCCCTGGGAGCTCCGAGGGCCCCGGACGCCTCGGACGCCCTGGGCGCCCCGAACGCCTCGGACGCCCCGAACGCGAACTGACCGTCCGGCGGCCGCGGGTCCGGCCGCCGCCGGCAGGGCGTACGGGGCATGCAGGGTGTACGAAGCGTCCGGGGCGTACGGGTGTCAGCAGGTGCCGACGCGGCCGTTGTACGAGGACCAGACCGGCACCCAGGGGCTGTTGTTGTCGTGCGGGCGGTAGACGACGAAGTTGCCGTCGTTCTGCATGCGCGCCCAGTTGGCGCTGGGGTTGCAGCCGAGGGCGGTGCCGGACCACCACTTGGCCTTCTTGAAGGTGTCGTAGACGACGAAGTTGCCGTCGTACTGCATGATCACCTTGCCCGGGCCGCCGCTGTTGGTGCCGCTGGCCCACAGCGCGTAGCCGGTGTTGGTGTCGTACTCCACGAGGTTGCCGTCGTTCTGGTACAGCAGCCGGTAGTCGCCGTTGCCGGAGACGAGCGAGTCGCCGGGCAGCAGGCAGTTGCCCCAGTTCATGTGGTCCCAGCCGCTCGGGTTGCGCGAGCAGTTCCACTCGCTGTTGACGTCGGCGGAGGCGCTGGTGGCGGTCGTCAGTCCGGTGACCGAGGCCAGTGCCAGGGCGGCGCCGACCATGGACAGGGTTCGCTTGACCGTTCCGGTGTTCCTCATCGTTCCCCTCGTTTCTGCTGCGGCGCGGTTCCCGACCGGCCGCGGCACGGTGTCATGGACGGCCGTACGGACCCGGGGCCCGCCCGCCGTCGTGCGGTGGGAGCGGGGCCTCTCGACCCCTGCGTCCATGGCAACGGGATGCGGGCGGCGGCCGGTTCACCGGGATTCCCGCGGCCGGCCGCCGGACCGGGGGCCGGGCGGAGGCCACCGGGCCCGACCTTGTAGGTTTCGGTGTCACCGGCTGCAAGGAGCCGGTGACACCTGGTGGGGAGGGGAGCCCGGCCGGGCAGGAAGGGGACGGACCCCGGAAGGAAAGGGCGGACAGTGGCCACGAACACGCAGAGCGTGTTCCGCAGCGAGGGCGTACCCGTGACGGAACGGTTCGACTGCTGGCGGGAGTTGGTCAGCCGCACCCGGGACAGCGAGGTGACCAGCGTCCACTGCGACGACTTCCGGGCGGAGATGCGGCGTCTGGAGCTGGGCCCGGTGACCCTCCTGCGCAGCTCCTTCCAGCCGACCCGCTTCCACCGCACCGCGCGCCGGGTGCGGCGCTCGGACCCGGAGGTGTTCCACCTCACCCTGCTGCTCGACGGCGGCTTCAGCCTGACCCGCGACACCGGGCGCACCGAGACCTTCGGGCCCGGCAACCTGCACATGCTCGACAGCTCCCACCCGTTCGACCTGCGGGCCTTCGGCTCCCGCGCCGCCCGCTCCCCCGGGGACCTGCGGATCGAGGCCGTCGGCGTCGACTTCCCCTCCGCCCTGCTGCCGGTGCCGCCGCACCGGCTGGAGGACCTGCTGGGCCGCGGCTTCTCCTCCCGGGAGGGCACCTGCGCGCTGCTCTCGGACTTCCTGCTCAACCTCGACCGGCAGGCCGCCCTCCTGGGCCCCGCCGACGCCCCCCGCCTGGGCGGCGTCGTGGTCGACCTGGTGGCCGCCTGGCTCGCCCGGGAGGTGGACGCCGAGGCCGCCGTGCCCGACGACAGCCGGCAGCGGGCCCTGGTCGAGCACGTCCGGGCCTTCATCGGACGCAACCTGCACGACCCCGAGCTGACGCCCGCCGTGATCGCCGCCGCCCACCACATCTCCGTCAGCTACCTGCACCGCCTCTTCGGCCGGGAGTCCGGCGGCGATACCGTCGCCGCCTTCATCCGCCGCCGCCGGCTGGAGCGGGCCCGCCGCGAACTGGCCGACCCCGCGCTGCGCTCCCTGCCCGTCCACGCCGTCGCCACCCGCTGCGGCCTGCCCCGCGCCGCCGAGTTCAGCCGCGCCTTCAAGGCCGCGTACGGCCTCTCCCCCCGCGAGCACCGCCACCGCGCCCTGACCGGGAGCGGGACCGGAAGCGGGATCGGGACCGGGGCCGGGGCCGGGGCCGTCGGCGGGTAGCCGTACGGGCAAGGGTAGCCGTACGGGCAAGGGCAGCCGTGCGGGCGGCGCGGCCCGTACGGACCTGGCCCACGGGCGCGAAAACCCCGCATCGTGAGCACCAGGTGCGCACGAGCGGGCGGGAATCCCGGATCAGTGCACGCAATGCCAAGGACTGTCCACTCAGCGCCAACACGGCGGGGGTGACGCCCTGGCATCCTCCCTGAGGGACACCGCGCAGCGGAACGTCGAGTTCCGTTCCGCGCCGGCGGCCCGGCACGCCACGGGGGAGCGTGCCGGGC
>NZ_JBHXEM010000198.1:0-11102 GCF_042724755.1 Kitasatospora sp. NPDC127067
GGCAGCATGGATCAACGACCCCAGTAAGCGCAGGGAACCCGCACCACAAACCTCATAACATCACGACCGTCTCACTGGACTTGAAATCTTCCGAAGACCCCCTGTCACATCGTCCCGTCGCCCCGGATGCCGTGCACGATGCGCTGGGCGGTGGCGTAGCCGTTCGCAATGGTCTCCGGAACCCACTCCACGCCGTCCCACCGCAGAATCAGACGAGGTGCGGACGGGTCGACGTGCGAGGCGACTTGTCGGCCGTCCAGTCGGACCGCCTTCAGCTCGCCGACCGGACGGCGGAGAGCCTCCCGGCAGGCAGCCCACAACTCCAGCGGCTCGTTCCACTCTCCCACGAATCACTCCAGTGCTGAGGCACGCTCATCCAGGTCCTTGACGCCGCCTCCCACACGGGGCTGCGGATCGTTCCTTGCTTCTTGAGGCGGGCGACGAGCTTCACCCGCAGACCCTCGGAGGTCATGTGCGTCCCCGGATCCTCCAGCGTCGGAACGTTGGAGGAGTACGTCTTGGTGCCGCCAGGCCAGTCGCAGGAGCGTCGCGCCGGCGGGCTGCATCGGCTCGGAGCAGGCGAGGCGATCCGCCTGATCCGCGGTGAAGGGAATGCCGGTTGAGCGTCCCGTGGCGACTTCCAGCCCGATTCGGTGGCCTTCGTCGTTGGTGGAGAGGATCCGCTGGAACATCTCGTCGAACAGCTCGGCGTCGAAGACGGCCACGGTGAGCATGTCGGTCACGTAGGTCAGCGGATCCATTCCGAGGCCCAGTCAGAACACGTGAAAGGCTGTCCTCGCGCGCAGCACCGAGTCTCTTGTGGAGCGGCCAAGAGCCGTAGTCGATGGGTGCCTTGCCACTCCCGTCCAGGAGGGCATCCGGCGCGTCCGGCTGCCACTGCAGCCGGACGCGCTCACGGGGTACTGGTTGCTCCGGAATCCAGTGCCGGCGGGCGAGCAGAGGGGGCCGGGAGCAAGCGGCCGGATGGGCTCTCGACCAGGATCCGCGTGGTTGACGCGAAGCGGTGATTGTTGAGGAGGGCCCGAACCTGTTGGCACTGTTCGGCTGTCGTCGACTCACCTTAGTGCTGAGGCTCGTTCGTCCAGCTGATCGTCTGTGCTTGCGGAGTCACGGTGATTTCGAAGTACTCCAGCGGTGGTGCGCCGTCGGTGTACCACTGCGAGAGGTACTTCTCGATGTCGTCCCACAGCCGGTCCGGGCCGCCCTGACGGACCATCCAGCCGCCCGTCGCCGGGGAGAGCACCGCCCACGATCCGGCTCCGACATCGATCAGGAGGTATTCGTCCAGGCCGTCGCGGTGCAGCATGAGCTTCTGAGCCCGGGGCGCGGCGATCTGGGCGACGAAGCGAGCCGTCCAGTCGTCCAGGGCCTCCGGCCCGTACGTGGCGTCCCGGGCAACACCCGAGTCCAGGTCCGGCAACAGCCCGAGGGGCGGCGGCTGGTGGGGCCGGGCGAACATGAAGGAGACCTCGCCCCCGAGGAACCGGCCGACAGCCGTCCCGTCCTCCTGGACCGTGAGCCGGGCCAGCTCCGAGGAGTGCATCCAGCCACCCACGGTGGCCAGAATCACGCCGCCAGGCTTGGTCTGCTCGATCCACTGCGTCGGGATGGTGTGTACCTCGCACGTCGCGATCAAGCGGTCGTACGGCGCATCGGCCGGGTGGCCTACGAGTCCATCGCCGACGACGAGGTTCGGCCAGTAGCCGAGCCCTCCGAGAGCCGCGCCGGCCCGCCCGGAGACGTCCGGGTCGACTTCGATGGAGGTCACCTGCTCGTCACCGAGGAGGTGCGTCAGTAGGGCGGTGGAGTAGCCAGTCCCGGTGCCGATTTCCAGGACTGACATGCCTTCCGACACCTGGAGGTCCTGAAGCATGCGGACCACGAGGCCCGGCATGGTGGAGGAGGACGTGGGCGCTTGCAGAAGGCGTCCGTCCAACTGGAACGGAAAGATCACACCGCTGAGTTGAGTCACCAGGCTGTCGTCCTCGTACACGCGCCGGATCAGTCCCGGCTCGTCGGTGAGCGAGGCGGACCGGTACCACCCGCCATCGTCGTGCTCGAACCACCCGCCCGCGAGGAACGCTTCACGTGGGACGGCCAGCATCGCCGCCTCCCATTCGGGGCTACAGATCACCCCCTCCTCCTTGAGCTGGGCGACGAGCTTCGCCCTCAGACCCTCGGACGGCACGTCGATCATGCGGCCTCTCCGTTCTCCAGAAGGTCGGCAATCGCGGTCGTGATCGGCAGCTGGGCCGCATGCTCAAGCCATGCCCACTGGCCATTGGGGTTGCATTCCAGGAACCACCACTCGCCATCGGCGGTCACCGCGAAGTCGAACGCGCCGAACTTCAGGCCGAATTCGCGGAGGAAGAGCAGCAGAGCCGACCGGACCGATTCAGGGCACTCAACCGCCTCGTAGGTGAGGTGACGGTACGCGCTGCGCCAGTCCACCACGCCCTCCGGGGCCCTGATCAGCGAGCAGAACACCCGATCGCCCACGACCACCGCCCTGACGTCGGAGACCTTGGCCACCTGCTCCTGGAACAAGTGGGTACAGCCGGTCACCCGGTTGTCGATGTCCACCGGGTCGACCACTGCTGCCCAGATACCCGCAGATTCACCGCCGACATGGTAGGGGCCGGCATGGAGGGGCTTGTAGATCGTAGGCCGACCGGATGCGAACGACCTCGCCGTGACTGGATCATTGGTGATCAAGGTTTCGGGCACGGGTAGCCCGAACCGTGCTGCGACGGTAAGTTGTTCGGGCTTGTACTCGGCTCGGGCGATGGCCTGTGGATGGCTCAGGTAGAGGCATTCAGGCAGTGCCGCGAGCACGCCGCCCAGGCCTCGGCGCGTTTCGTTCGCCGCGAAGCGGTCGGCCTGATCTTCGGTGCCGGGAAGATGAGGACTCGGCCGGCGGTGGTAGAGCGCGCGCACCCTGCCGAGTTCGGCCGCTCGGTCGCCGGCGCGTAGCGTCCCCGTCAGCCCGCCGGCGCCGAATCGAGCCGCGAGGGTGGCGATTCCGGGGAGGTCCTTCCCGGGGTCCAGCCGCAGAACGGGCACCCGGCGCCGGTTCAGCTCCGCGATGACGAGATCGGCTGTCGGGTCCTCGTGCTCGGTGGAAACGAGCACCGGGTGTCCGTTCATGGTCCTGCCTCTCAGTCCTGCGAAGCGTCGTGGCCGGAGTCGCCGTCCACCTTGCCGTCCTTGCCCTGCTGGGTCGGCGGGTAGGTGTTCACGGACGTGCCGTGCTTACCGAGTTCGGCAGGGGTCATGCTCCCGTCCTCGCCGAACCACCGGCCGGTCTGGGTCTCCGGGTCCAGGCCCGCGTACTGCCACCGCGACGGCTCGCCGTTTCGCAAGGGCATCATGCGCCCGAAGCCCCAGGGGGCGATGGGTCGGAGATCGGTAATGATGCTCAACTTTCCTCCTGTGTATTGTCGTTGGGAGGATTTACCGCTCTGGCATGCAAGACGCTACAGAGTCGAGATCAGGCCGTGAAGTGACCGCCGGTACGGGTAGCCGGCGCGAATTCCCGAAGTTGGGGGCTTTCATGAGGTCGACCCCAGGTGCATCCCTGACTGGCGGTCAGGGAAGGCCTCCGTGCTCGCGTGCGGTCAGCATCGCTGGGTACGTCTTCCGGGTGATACGAGAGCAGCTCGGCTTTACCCAGGAGGAGTTCGCAGTGAATCTGACGGTCTCGGCAGACACGATCGCGGGGTGGGAGAGTGGGCGACGTCCGCTCACGGCCGTGCCTGTCGGTCAGGTGCTCATGCTTGGCCGTCGGCTTCTGCGCATGGGCACGGCACCCGTGCTCATCCAGACATTGGAGCGAGCGTTCGAGGCCGACATGCTCCTGGCCGACATGCTCACGGAGGAGACGTATGCTCGGGAGAGTCTGATCGGATCAGTGGTGATGCGACGGGACCTTGTCGAGATCCTGGCATGGCCTCTCAGTGGGTTGGCGCCGAAGGCAATTCACTCGCTTCCGAAGCCGCCACGTGCACGAAGGGGGCCGGTGCCGGTCGGGCCGGAACTCTCCGCAGAGGACCGCGCGCGGTTCTTCACGAACATCCGGCGTACCGCTGCCGAAGCTCGGGGAGCGGACCAATTCCTCGTCCGCCGCCAAGCGCTCTACCTTGCGGGGTACGACGATCGAACCGACACACGGGAGTGGGTCGCTCAGCAGCAGCTAAACGAGCAACCTGGCGACTGGCTGGCCCGCTGGCTCAACGCTCGCTCCGTAGCCATGGTGTCCGCTCGCCACGGGGACCGGGACCGCATCAACCACTTCATCGACACAGCCCTCGCCGATGAAGCCGGCGCGATCGCGAACCTCAACTACTGGGCGTACTGGATCGGCGAAGTCGCGTACCTCGAACTCTCCGACGACTTCATCGGTGCGCCGAAGCCGGGCCCATGGTCGGGTGACAAGCTCCTGGCACACCTTGCCGAGGGCCTCGCACCTCAGCATGGATACGTGGAGCTCAACGTCCACACCGTTTGGTCCCTGCTCCAGGTTCGACCGAACCTGCTGCGCTTCGGAACCGCGGCTAACGCCCTTCGCGAGCGGCTGCCCATGATGTTGGATAGCCAGGAGGTCTCGCGACGCGGGCGACGAGAACTCGAAAGCATTCACTATGCGATCCGCCTTGCCGAGGCGTGAGAGGAGCCGGACAGTGACGGAGGACCTGAACGCGGTGGCGAGGTTCCTGTTCGAAGCCGGGACGCTCAAGCAAACCAAGCGCACAGGCTGGTGGATGGCCGGTGTCCGCGACCCCGAGTCGGTCGCCGAGCACTCCTGGCGGACCGCCCTGATCGCCTCGGTCATCGCCAAGCTCGAAGGCGCCGATCCGGCGCAGGCCGCGTTCCTGGCGGTCTGGCACGATTCCCAGGAAGCGCGCACCGGGGACGTCAACCACCTGGGCAAGAAGTACGCGCCGAGTGCGGATCCGGTGGCGGTGACGGCCGACCAAGTCGATGGAATGCCGGACGTCCTGGCCTCGACCATTCGGGATCTCGTCGCGGAGTACGAGTCGAAGGAGTCGTTGGAGGCGGTCTGTGCCCGGGACGCGGACAAGCTGGAGTGCATGATCCAGGGTGTCGAGTACAAGGCGCAGGGTTATGCGAACGCGCAGCGATGGATCGACAACAGCCGTGGCCGGCTCACCACGAAGACCGCGAATGATCTCGCCGATGCCATCCTGGCTACTGATTCCCTGGACTGGCTGCGGGCCGTTCTTGGCGAGAAGCCGATGTGACACGGTTAGCAGCAGGGTCCCTCCGGCCAGACGATCTCGACCGGCACGCCACGACTCCGGGCGAGGGCGACGACGTCTGCCGTCTCGCCCTGGCCGCGAGCCGGCAGGCCGTCCCAGACGGCAAGGAGCTTGTGGACGTGGTGTACGCCACGGCGTGAGGGATCCATGTCGGACCTTCCGATCGACATCAGATCGGACGGCACGCCATGGCTGTGTCCCGTCCCGTCACTGGAACCGAAGCCGGTCTCCTCGGGCGTCACCGGGCGCCTGAGTCGACGTGAGCAGGCCTCCCGGACGACCTCCTGCACCTCGGCCCGGGGATCGTGCCGGAGGCCCAGTAGGAGATCGCGGACTTGTCGTTCGAGTACTCCGCAACCGACGAAGCGCCGTGCCCCATGCAGGGGTGGGGCACGGCGCTCAATCTCCACACTCTGGGTCAGCCGAAGAAGGCGTCCAGGATCTGCTGGGCGGCGAGCCCTGCCGGGAGGGTGCCGGCGCGGACCTGGGTTTCCAACTCGGGGGCCAGGCGTCGCACTTCGGGGTTCTCGTGGAGGCGGGCGTAGAGCTGGTCGTGCACCATCGCCCAGGTCCACTCGACCTGCTGCTCCCGCCGCTTCGCCGCCAGGGCGCCCGTCGCGTCCAGCACCTTGCGGTGCTGCTGCAGCCGCTCCCACAGCACGTCCAGTCCCGCGCCGTCGCGGCCGCTGCAGGTCAGCACGGGCGGGGTCCACGCCGCGTCCGGTGGCTGCAACAGCCTTAGCGCGCCCGCGAGTTCGCGGGCCGCTGCCTTGGCGTCGCGCTCGTGCGGGCCGTCGGCCTTGTTGACGGCGACGACGTCCGCCAGCTCCAGTACGCCCTTCTTGATGCCCTGGAGCTGGTCGCCGGTCCGTGCCAGGCTGAGCAGCAGGAAGGTGTCGACCATCCCCGCCACCGCGGTCTCGGACTGTCCGACGCCCACCGTTTCGATGAGGACGACGTCGTAGCCCGCCGCCTCCATCACCACCATGGACTCCCGGGTGGCCTTGGCGACCCCGCCGAGCGTCCCCGAGGTGGGGGACGGCCGGACGAACGCGGCGGGGTCGACGGCGAGGCGCTCCATCCGGGTCTTGTCGCCGAGGATGGAGCCGCCCGTCCGGCTGGACGTCGGGTCGACGGCGAGGACCGCGACCCGGTGCCCCTGGCCCGTGAGCATGGTGCCGAAGGTGTCGATGAAGGTCGACTTGCCGACACCGGGCACCCCGGTGATGCCCACCCGGACGGCGCCGCCCGCGTGCGGCAGCAGCCGCTGGAGCAGCCGCTGCGCGAGCACGCGGTGGTCGGGCCGGGAGGACTCGACGAGGGTGACGGCGCGCGCGATCCAGGCGCGCGAGCCGTCCAGGACTCCCGTCACGTAGCTGTCGAGGTCGATCGTCCGCGGAGGCATGGGATCAGGCGATCACAGCTCGTGGCCGAGATCGGCCGCCAGGGACTTCAGCAGGTCGTACGCCGCGTCCGGGATGACCGTTCCCGGCGGGAAGACCGCCGCCGCGCCGGCCTCGTACAGGGCGTCGAAGTCCTGCGGCGGGATGACCCCGCCCACCACGATGGTGATGTCCTCCCGTCCCGCCGCGGCGAGTTCGGCGCGCAGCGCGGGCACGAGGGTCAGGTGCCCGGCGGCCAGCGACGACACGCCGACGATGTGGACGTCCGCTTCGACGGCCTGGCGGGCGACCTCGGCCGGGGTCTGGAACAGCGGGCCGACGTCCACCGTGAAGCCGAGGTCGGCGAAGGCGGTGGCGATCACCTTCTGGCCGCGGTCGTGGCCGTCCTGGCCCATCTTGGCGACCAGGATGCGCGGTCGGCGGCCCTCGGCCTGCTCGAACCGCTCGACCAGGTCGCGGGTGCGCTGGAGGGAGGCCGACGGGCCCGCTTCGTCTCGGTACACACCCGAGATGGTACGGATCTGGCCGGAGTGGCGGCCGTACACCTTCTCCAGGGCGTCCGAGATCTCGCCGACGGTGGCCTTGGCGCGGGCCGCGTTGACGGCCAGGTGCAGCAGGTTGCCGTCCAGTGAGCCGCCGCGCTGCGGCCCGGCCTCGGCGGACGCCGTCAGCGCGCGCAGCGCATCCTGGCACGCGGTCTCGTCGCGCTCCTCGCGCAGCCGGCGCAGCTTCTCGATCTGGCGGGCGCGCACCGAGGAGTTGTCGACCTTGAGCACGTCGATCTGCTCGTCGTTCTCCACCCGGTACTTGTTGACGCCGATCACCGGCTGGCGGCCGGAGTCGATCCGCGCCTGGGTGCGGGCGGCGGCCTCCTCGACGCGCAGCTTGGGGATGCCCGCGTCGATGGCCTTGGCCATGCCGCCGGCCGCCTCGACCTCTTGGATGTGCTCCCAGGCTCTCGCGGCGAGGTCGTGGGTCAGCTTCTCGACGTACGCGGAGCCGCCCCACGGGTCGATCACCCGGCAGGTGCCCGACTCCTGCTGGAGCAGCAGCTGGGTGTTGCGGGCGATGCGGGCGGAGAAGTCGGTGGGCAGCGCGAGGGCCTCGTCCAGGGCGTTGGTGTGCAACGACTGGGTGTGGCCCTGGGTCGCCGCCATCGCCTCCACGCAGGTGCGGGTGACGTTGTTGAACACGTCCTGGGCGGTGAGCGACCAGCCCGAGGTCTGCGAATGGGTGCGCAGTGAAAGGGACTTGGGGTTCTTCGGGTCGAACTGCTTGACCAGCTTGGCCCACAGCAGGCGGGCCGCGCGCAGCTTGGCGACCTCCATGAAGAAGTTCATGCCGATCGCCCAGAAGAACGACAGTCGCGGCGCGAAGGCGTCCACGTCCAGGCCCACGTCCAGGCCTGCGCGCAGGTACTCCACGCCGTCGGCGAGGGTGTAGGCGAGCTCCAGGTCGGCCGTCGCACCGGCCTCCTGGATGTGGTAGCCGGAGATGGAGATCGAGTTGTACCGGGGCATCTTCTGCGAGGTGTACGCGAAGATGTCCGAGATGATCCGCATCGACGGCTGCGGCGGGTAGATGTAGGTGTTGCGGACCATGAACTCCTTGAGGATGTCGTTCTGGATGGTCCCCGCGAGCTTCTCGGGCGGTACGCCCTGCTCCTCGGCCGCGACGATGTACAGCGCGAGGACCGGCAGCACGGCGCCGTTCATGGTCATCGACACGGACATCTTGTCCAGCGGGATGCCGTCGAACAGCTGGCGCATGTCGTAGATCGAGTCGATGGCGACGCCCGCCATGCCGACGTCGCCGGTGACGCGCGGGTGGTCGCTGTCGTAGCCGCGGTGGGTCGGCAGGTCGAAGGCGACCGACAGGCCCTTCTGGCCGGCCGCGAGGTTGCGGCGGTAGAAGGCGTTGGACTCCTCGGCGGTGGAGAAGCCCGCGTACTGGCGGACGGTCCAGGGCTGGTTGACGTACATGGTCGGGTAGGGCCCGCGCAGGTACGGGGCGATGCCCGGGTAGGTCTCCAGGAAGTCCAGGCCGGCCAGGTCGGCGCCGGTGTACAGCGGCTTGACGCCGATGCCCTCGGGGGTGTCCCAGAGCAGCTCGTCGACGTCCTTGCCGGTGGACTGCCGCCAGGCGGCCTGCCACTGGTCGTCACTGACGGCGCCGTCGGCGGTGCCCGCGCCGCCGTCCAGCCCGATGCCGGTGAAGTCGGGGATCATCGGGCCGCCACCTTGGTCTCGTCGGTGCCGTCCGCACCGGTGATCTGGTCGAGGAGGGAGGTCAGGACGGCAATCGCGTCGCCCCCCGCGAAGATGAACTCGTCCACTCCGGAGGGGAGTTCGCCGAGCCGTCCGGCGAGCAGCACCCTCCTGGCGCCGGCCGCCTTCAGCGCCTCGGCCACGGGCGAGGCGTGCTCGGCGTACAGCGCGTCGCTGGAGCAGAGGCAGGCGACGGTGGCGCCGGAGGCCCGGAACGCCTCGGCGAAGGCCGCCGGGTCGACGGACTCGGCCGAGGCCGTCGCGATTCCGCCCGCCTGGAACAGGTTGGCGGCGAAGGTGGTGCGCGCGGTGTGCGCGGAGGCGTTGCCGATCGAGGCGAGGAAGAGGGCCGGGCGGGCGCCGTCGACGGCGACCCGGGCGTCCGAGCGGTCCCGCAGCGCCTCGTAGGCCTCGGCGCGGCGCACTCGCGGCAGCCCGCCGCCGGGCGCGGCCGGGGCCGGTTCGCGGACCAGCGGCTGCTCGTCCAGGTGCGGGAACTCGCTGACGCCGGTGATCGGTTCGCGCCGCTTGGCGAGCCGCACGGACCGCTCCGCCCAGGTCGCGGCGATCCGTTCGCCGATGAGGCCGGACTCCAGGGCGGCGCGCAGGCCGCCGGCCCGCTCGATCTCCTGGAACCAGGCCCAGGCGGCCCGTGCGAGCTCCTCGGTCAGCTGCTCGACGTACCAGGAGCCGCCGGCCGGGTCGATCACCCGGGCCAGGTGGGACTCCTCCAGCAGGATCGCCTGGGTGTTGCGGGCGATCCGGCGGGCGAAGGCGTCCGGAAGGCCGAGCGCGCTGTCGAAGGGCAGCACGGTGACGGAGTCGGCGCCGCCGACCCCGGCGGCCAGGCAGGCGATGGTGGTGCGCAGCATGTTCACCCACGGGTCGCGGGCGGTCATCATCACCCGGGAGGTGACGGCGTGCTGACGCTGCGCCGAGGCCGCCGCGCCGGCCCCCGAGACCTCGGCGACCCGGGCCCAGAGGCGGCGCGCGGCACGGAACTTGGCGATGCCGAGGAACTGGTCGCCGTCCGCGGCGTAGCGGAACTCCAGCTGGCCGAGCGCGTCGTCGACGGAGAGCCCGGCGGCGGTCAGCGCGCGCAGGTAGGCGACGCCGGTGGCCAGGGAGCAGCCCAGTTCCTGGGCGGGGGAGGCGCCGGCCTCGTGGTACGGGAGGGCGTCCACGGTGAGCGCGCGCAGGCCGGGGTATCCGGCGGCGCAGCGGGCGGCCAGCGTGGTGGCCTCGGCGAGCAGCGTCCCGGTGCGGGCGCTCTGACCGGTGCGGGCCTGGAGGCCGAGCGGGTCGGCGCCGAGGTTGCCGGCGGCGGCGCCGGGGGAGACCTCGCGCTCCTCGTACAGCTGGAACAACTGCTCGGCGGCGTCGGTGAATTCGGGTCCGGCGTCGAGTGCCACGGCGGCCAGGTCCAGGTACACCCCGGTCAGTGCCTCGGGCAGGGCGTCCACCGGGAGGCCCGCGCCGCCGAGTTCCAGCCAGAGCGAGCTCACGCCGTGCTCCAGGTCGGCCAGCACGGCGTCGTTGGTGCGCCGGCGGTCCGGGTCGGCGTGCCGCTGGCGGACGTCCCACCCGGCCACGGCGGAGCCCTGCGGCCGGCTGCCGCGCACGAACGGCGGGAAGCCCGGGTAGCCCGGGGCGGCGGCGGTGTCCTCGGCGGTGTACAGCGGGTGGGCGCTCAGCCCGTCCTGGAGCCGGGTGGTGAGCGCCTGCTCGGCGGCGGGGCCGTCCTCGGGCTCGGCACCGGACTTGCGCAGCACGCCCTGGACGAGTTGCTGCCACTGCTCACGGTGCGCGGCCGGGAACTCGGCTGCGAGGGGGAGCCCTTCGGGCGGGACCTTCATGTGCGCAGGTTAGCGCCCGTTCGCAGGGCCGCAGGAGGGGGATTCCGTGTGACCTTTCCCTCGATCGGGCCGATTTCGGGCACTCGCCGGGACGGGGAGTGTCATGGGGTGTCGGTGCAGGTGACACCAGGGGTGGGAGGGGGTGTCGTGACGGGTGGCAACCGGGGAACGGCCGGGGAGCGACCAGGGAGGCGGAGGGGCGGGGAGGGGTGGCGGCGGCGGTCGGTGGCCGCGACGGGCGGGGTGGTCCCGGGCCGTCGTCGGCGAGCGGCGGCG
>NZ_JBHXEM010000199.1:0-10911 GCF_042724755.1 Kitasatospora sp. NPDC127067
GGGGGTGGCGCGTCGCTGGGCGTCGCCCGTTCGCATGATGGTGGCGTGGGAGGTGGCCGACGCCCCCCCCCCGGCACCGGGCTGCTCCAGCAGTCACTCGGCCCCGTCCCGCGGCACCCACGGAAAGGACACCCCGGGCCACCGCACCGCCGCCCACGCGTCGAGGCCGACGGCCGTGCCGGCGTCGACGGACACCGGCGCATCATGTCCGACCGGCCCCCTCCGCCCGCTACCGGATCCGCCGCAGGCGGGAGTCGGCGATGTTACGGGTGCGCCGGGTACGGCCGTTCTCGGCGAGCAGGCCCAGCGCGGCCCGGTCGGGCGACTCCTCGGCGAGGCGTCCCTGGAGCCAGTTCTCCGCCGCGAGCAGCTGCTCCTCCTCCCACGGCTCGCCCAGGACCGTCGCCCGCAGCAGCGCCCAGTCCCGCAGCCGCCGGGCGGCGAACGCGTCGGCCGCCACTGCGCCCGCCAGCTCCCGCCGCCAGGCCGGGAAGCCCGGATCCGTCAGCAGTTCCGCCGCGCGCCGGTCCAGGTACTCGCAGACCGCGCAGCTCGCCATCGGGCGCTCGGGGTCGGTGAGCACCCGGGCCGCGAGGGCGGCCGCGTCCTCGGGAGCCACGTCCGCGAAGGCCCGGCGGTAGCGTGCGAACCGCACGTGCTCGTCCGGCTCGAAGCCTTCCGCACCGGCCGCTGCTGTCTCGGTCACCGGGGTTCCCTCTTCCGTCCTGCCGTGGCCGCTTGCCCGCCCGATGGTCGCACGGCCGGTGGAGGGCGGGTCCGGCGCCTCCGCCGGTGACCTCCTTGACCTCAAGTCGGCTTGAGCTTCTAGCCTTCACCCGATCGATCGTCGGGCGACAGGAGAGACCGCATGATTCTCGTGACCGGAGCCACCGGCAACATCGGACGTTCCCTGCTGGAGGAGCTGCGGGCCTGCGGGGCCGGCCCCCTGCGGGGCCTCACCCGGGACAGCACCCGGGCCCGGCTCCCCGAGGGCGTCGAGGTGCGCGAGGGCGACCTCGCCGACCCGGCCTCCCTGGCGCCCGCCCTCGACGGGGTGCGCTCGCTGTTCCTGGTGTCGCGGATCGGCTCCGATGCCGGGATCCTCGACGCCGCCCGCCGCGCCGGCGTCGAGCACGTGGTGCTGGTGTCGTCCGTCACCGTCGAGACGCATCCGCACCTGGGCCCCGCCCGGGAGAACGCGGACGTCGAGCGGCTGGTCATGGACAGCGGCATGGCGTGGACGGTCCTGCGGCCGACCCAGTTCGCCTCCAACGCCCTGTGGTGGGCGTCGGCGATCCGCGAGCGGGGGACGGTCCGCGTGCCGTACGCGGACACCGGACTGCCCACGATCCACCCCGCGGACATCGCGGCGGTGGCGCGGGTGGCGCTGACCGGGCCCGGCCACCGGGGACGGGTGTACGCGCTGACCGGGCCGGAGCGGGTGACGGCCCGCCAGCAGGTGGCGGCCATCGCGGCGGCCCTCGGGCGGGAGGTGCCCCTCGCGGTGATCGGCCGGGAGGAGGCCCGGCGGGAGCTGGCCGAGGCCCTGGGAGCCGAGGCGGCGGACGCGGTGCTCGACCTGACGGGCGGGGACGTCAACGACGGCCTGGTGGAGGTGCGCGACACCGTCGAGCGGGTCACCGGATCCCCCGCCAGGCCGTTCCACCACTGGGTCGCCGAGAACGTCGCCGCCTTCCGCTGACGAGCCCCCCGCCCGCCACCACCGTTTCGCCGCCCGGCCGTTCCGCTGCCCGGCCTTCCGCCGCCCGGCCGGGTGCTCAAGGGCCGCTGGAGGCCAGGTCGAGACGGGTGGTCCGGGGCGGCCCCGGTGTGTTCTGGTGGAGGGCGGAGGGCGCGCGCGGGGGCGTAGACGCTGGCGCATGGAGCTGAGTGCGGAGGCTATGGTTCGCCGGCCCGGAGTGGCCTTGACTGGTGGACACGAGGACGGACGCGCAGGGTTCACGGAACCCGGCCGGTCCGACGATCCGAACAGGCTCCTACTCCGAGTGAGGGTGATTGTGATGGCTGGTGCGGTGGATCTCGCGGTCGAGTCCGGTGTGGTGCTGGTGGTCGGTGGGACGGGGAAGACGGGTCGTCGGGTGGCGGACCGGCTGGCGGCGCGGGGTTACGGGGTGCGGGTGGGGTCGCGGTCGGGTGCGGTGCCGTTCGACTGGCACGACGAGGGGACGTGGGAGGGGGCGTTGGAGGGGGTGAGTGCGGCGTATCTGACGTACTACCCGGATCTGGCGTTCCCGGGGGCGGTGGAGGCGGTGGGGGCGTTCTCGCGGTTGGCGGCGGAGCGCGGGGTGGGGCGGTTGGTGCTGTTGTCGGGGCGTGGTGAGGAGGCCGCGGAGGCGGGGGAGAAGGCGGTGATGGAGTCGGGGGCCGCGTGGACGGTGGTGCGGTGTGCGTGGTTCAACCAGAACTTCAGTGAGTCGTTCTTCCTGGAGCCGGTGCTGGCGGGGGAGTTGGCGTTGCCGGTGGGTGGTGCGGTGGAGCCGTTCGTGGACGTGGAGGACATCGCGGACGTGGCGGTGGCGGCGTTGACGGAGGCGGGGCACGCGGGGGAGGTGTACGAGTTGACGGGGCCGCGGTTGCTGTCGTTCGCGGACGTGGCGGTGGAGTTGTCGGGGGCGACGGGGCGTGAGGTGCGGTTCGAGGCGGTGTCGGAGGAGGTGTACCGGGGGGTGCTGGAGGCGGCGGGGCTGCCGGCGGACTTCGCGGAGCTGTTCTCGGTGATCCTGGACGGCCGCAACGCCTCGTTGGGCGACGGTGTGCGGCGGGCGCTGGGGCGTGAGCCGCGGGACTTCGCCGACTACGCTCGCGAGGCCGCCGCCTCCGGCGTGTGGAACGCGTGACCATCCGGAAGGGCAACACCTGCCGTCCGTACGGCAGTTCAGTAGATCGTCGGTGCCGGGCGGCACCGACCCCCTGACCAGCACCCGGCCGCGGCCGGGAGCGGTGAGGAGGCCGGCGGCCCGGACACCGGGAGAGTCCCCGCACCGGGCGGGGACCGGGGAGACCGAAGGAATACCCATGCGCTCGAACCAGACCGCGACCCCTGCTTCCTACACCGCCGCACAGTCCTTCACCGGCCTCGCGCCGGGCGGCACGGCCCCGGCCGTGCCCGGCACCCGGAGCAAGGCCGCCGGCCCGCTCCTGGTGGGCGCCACCATCGCGATGGGCCTGATGGCCGGACTGTTCTTCGCCTTCGACGTCTCGGTGATGCCGGGCCTCGCGGAGGGCGACGACGGCACCTACGTGACGGCGATGCAGCACATCAACAAGTCGATCGACGGGAACGGGCTGTTCGGCCTGGTCTTCATCGGCGCCTTCCTCGCCACCGGCATCGCCGCCTGGCTCCAGCACAAGGCCGGCCGGCGGCAGGCGGCGCTCTGGGCGGCGGCCGCGACGCTGCTGTACGTGGTGGCGCTGATCGTCACCATGGGCGTCAACATCCCGCTCAACAACGAGTTGGCGGCGGCCGGCGACGCGGCGCAGATCCACGACCTCGCCGCCGTGCGGGCCAAGTTCGCGGACACCTGGGTCCCGGTCAACATGCTCCGCACCGCGCTCTGCGCCGGCGGCCTGCTCGCCCTGACCCGCTCCCTGGTGCTGCACGGCCGCGCCGGGCGCTGAACGCCGGCCCCGCACAGGGCCCCCGACGGATCCCGTCGGGGGCCTTCGGCCTGTCGACGGGCAACTGTCGCCCGGCAGCCGCCACCCGGCGCCCGACTGGCCGATTCCGTTCGCTCGCGACCGACGAAGGGTCGCGGCGGGCGGGCCCGCGGGCGCAGACTGGCCGGTGCACGGGAGTTCCGACCGCAGGGGGCAGGCATGTCCGTACCACCCTTCAGGCGCAGGGCAGTTGGCAGGTTCCGGACCGCGATCGGCGCACTGGTCGTCGCCCTGGCGGCGGGAGCGGCGGTCACCCTGCCGGCCGCCGAGGCACAGGCGGCCGGCGCCAAGGGCGGCAAGGTGGTCTACCTGACCTTCGACGACGGCCCCAGCCCCGCCTACACGTCCAAGGTCCTGGCGACGCTCGGCCGGTACGGGGTGCGCGCGACCTTCTTCGAGATCGGGCAGAACGTCTCCGCCCACCCCGCGGTGACCGCGCAGGTCGCCAAGCAGGGCCACAGCGTGCAGAACCACTCCTGGTCCCACCCGGACCTGAGCAGGCTCTCCGCGGCCGCGCTCAACGCGCAGGTGGTCGACACCGACAAGGTCATCCGCGCGCAGACCGGCCGTACCCCGAGCTGCCTGCGCCCGCCGTACGGCGCCGTCAACGGCACGGTGCGTTCGAAGGCCGCGGCACTCGGCAAGCAGGTCGTGCTCTGGTCGGTGGACCCGGCGGACTGGTCCCGCCCCGGCGCGGCCGCGATCAGGTCGCGGGTGCTGAACAACGTCCGTCCCGGTTCGGTGATCCTGCTGCACGACGGCGGCGGCGACCGCAGCCAGACGGTGGCCGCGCTGCCGGGGATCATCTCCACGCTCAAGGCGCGCGGGTACGGCTTCGCCACCCTCTGCGGCTGAGTCCGGTCAGCGGCAGAGGGTGGCGGTGGCGGGCGGCGCGGCCGGGCCCGCCCGTCGAGCGGGTCCGGGCCCGGTCAGCTCTGCCCGTTGAGGACGAGTGCCCAGGCGAGGCAGGCCAGGGCGCCGGTCGACAGCAGGGCGCGCAGCACGTTGAAGCGCACCCAGCGCGCCTCGAAGCGGCTGCGCACCGCGGCCGGGTCGGCGATCCGCTGGGCCGACCCGGCGGCTTCGAGCTCGTCGTTCAGCGGGATGTTGACCGAGCGGGTGACCCCGATCATCGCGACGTACAGCACCAGCGCGGCGATGGTCGCGGGCAGGACGTCGTGCCCGTCCGAGGGCAGGTGCAGGGCGACCGCCGCCGCGGTGGCGAGCAGGGCGCCGACGAAGCCGAGGACGAACCAGCCGTTCAGGATCGCCTTGTTGACGCGCTGCATGACCTCGATGAAGGTGCGGTCGTCGACCCGCGCGAGTGCCGGCATGACCGAGCACGAGTAGCCGTAGAACAGTCCCGCGGTCAGTCCACAGGTGACCGTGGCCGCCACCAGGACGAGTGTGCGTGCCGTTTCCATCGTCGTGAGCCCCTCACTTCTCGCAGCCGGTGTCGCCGTGCCGCGGTCGCCGTGTTTCGGTCCGTACCCCCGTGCGCAGATCATCCGGCATTCGGGCGGTGCGAGCCACCTCGATCACTCAAGAGTCTCTCAAATGACGAAGCGTCAAATGATGTCCCGCCGTCTACACTTGGCGTCATGGACACTCTGACGGGACTCCTCGACGGCCCCAAGGCCCGTGGCGCGTTCCTGCTGCGCTCCATCCTCACCCCGCCGTGGTCGCTGCGGATCGAGGACCGGGCCCCGCTCTCGGTGGTGACGATGGTCCGCGGCGACGCCTGGATCCTGCCCGAGCGCGGCACCCCGCTGCTGCTGCACCCGGGTGACGTGGCGATCGTGCGCGGCCCGGAGCCGTATACCGTGGCGGACGACCCCGACACCCCGGTGGACGTGATCGTCGGCCCGGGCCAGGTCTGCACCAAGGGCGGGGTGGACGTCTCCGAGGTGATGTCGCTCGGCGTCCGGACCTGGGGCCAGGGCCGGGAGGGCGACCGGGCCTCCTCGGTGGTGCTGTCCGGCACCTACCAGGCCGAGCACGAGATCGGCCAGCGGCTGCTCGGCTGCCTGCCCGCACTGCTGGTCCGCCCGGCCGGCACCGGCGCCGACGACACCCTGGTGCACCTGCTGGCCGCCGAGATAGGGCGCAACGAGCCCGGCCAGGAGCTCGTCCTGGACCGCATCCTGGACCTCCTGGTGGTCTCCGTGCTGCGCGCCTGGCTGGCCGCCCCCGACTCCGGCGCCCCCGCCTGGTACCGCGCCCAGCACGACCAGGTGGTCGGCCCGGTGCTGCGGATGATGCACGACGACCCGGCCACCGCCTGGACGGTCGCCGAACTGGCCCAGCGGGTCGGGGTCTCCCGGGCCGGCCTGGCCCGCCGCTTCACCGCCCTGGTCGGGGAGCCCCCGATGGCGTACCTGGCGGGCTGGCGGCTGGCGGTCGCCGCCGACCTGCTGCGCGAGCCCGAGTGCACCGTCGCCTTCGCCGCCCGCAAGGTCGGCTACAGCAATGCCTTCGCCCTCTCGGCGGCCTTCAAGCGGGTGCGCGGCGTCAGCCCGCAGGAGCACCGTCGGACGGCGGCCACGGGCACCCCGTCGCAGCAGGCGGGCTTCTCGGGGCCGGCGGAGACGGTGATCCTGGCGGGCTGAGCGGGCTGAGCGGGCTGAGCGGGCTGAGCGGGCTGAGCGGGGTGTTTCCATTTGCCTAATCCATTTAGGCAATCCCATACTGTCCGTAGACAGCCGACGCGACCGTACGGGAGAACGCACATGGCAAGGGCAGGGCTGACCGTCGAACGCCTGGTCGTCGCGGGCGCCGAGCTCGCCGACCAGGTCGGCTTCGACCAGGTGACCGTCGCCGCGGTCGCCCGCGGCTTCGGCGTCCAGACCGCCAGCCTCTACTCCCACGTCAAGAGCTCCCACGACCTCAAGACCCGGATCGCCCTGTACGCCCTGGAGGAACTCGCCGACCTCGTCGCCGACGCCCTCGCCGGACGGGCGGGCCGCGACGCCCTCGCCGCCTTCGCGGACGCCTACCGCGACTACGCGGCCCGCCACCCCGGCCGCTACGACGCCACCCGGCTGCGCCTGGACGCCGCAACGGCCGCCGCCAGCGCGGGCGTCCGGCACGCCCAGATGACCAGGGCGATCCTGCGCGGCTACGACCTGGGCGAGCCCGAGCAGACCCACGCGGTGCGCATGCTCGGCAGCGTCTTCCACGGCTACATCAGCCTGGAGGCGGCCGGCGGGTTCAGCCACACCGCCGTCGACCCGCAACAGTCCTGGGACTGGATCATCGACTCCCTCGACGCCCTGCTGCGCGCCGGCGGGCCCCGTACGACCGGTTGATCCACCCCCTCCGCATGCCCCGACGAACCGAAGAGCAGCACCATGACGACGATCACCACCCCCGTCACCGAGGCCCTCCTCCACGGTCACCTCGACCTCGAACACACCGCCCGCGGCCTGCTGCCGCACCGCCTGCCCGCCGCCGCCCGCCGGCGGATCCCCGACGAACAGCTCGCGATGGCCGAGTCCCAGCCCTCCGGCGTCCGGCTCGCCTTCCGCACCCGCGCCACCACCGTCACGCTGCACGCCGTCCCCACCAAGCGCGCCTACCCGGGCGTCCCGAACGTCCCGGACGGCGTCCACGACCTCCTGGTGGACGGCCGGCTCACCGCGCAGAGCACCGTCCCCGGCGGCAACCTGCGCACCGTCGACCTCGCCACCGGCCGCTTCGAACTGACCGAAGGACCGTCCGGCAGCGCCCGGTTCACCGGCCTGCCGGAACGCGACAAGACCGTCGAGATCTGGCTCCCGCACACCGAGACCACCGAACTGATCGCCCTCGACACCGACGCCCCGATCGAGCCGATCCCGACCGGCACCCGCAAGCACTGGCTGCACCACGGCAGTTCGATCAGCCACGGCTCCAACGCCGCCCACCCCACCGGTACTTGGCCCGCCCTGGTGGCCAACGGCGCCGGCCTGGACCTGACCAACCTCGGCTTCGGCGGCGGCGCCCTGCTCGACCCCTTCACCGCGCGCGCCATCCGCTTCACCCCCGCGGACCTGATCAGCCTCAAGCTCGGCATCAACCTGGTGAACACCGACCTGATGCGGCTGCGCGCCTTCACCCCGGCCGTCCACGGCTTCCTGGACACCGTCCGGGACGGCCACCCGACCACACCGCTGCTGGTAGTCTCCCCGCTGCACTGCCCGCTCCACGAAACCGTGCCGGGCCCGCTCGCCCCCGACTTCAGCAGCGGCACCCTGCGCTTCCGCGCCACCGGCGACCCCGCCGACGTGGCCGCCGGCCGGCTCACCCTCACCGTCATCCGTGCCGAACTGGCCCGCATCGTCGCCGAACGCCGGGCCGACGGCGACCAGCACCTGCACCACCTGGACGGCCTGGCCCTCTACGGCGAGCCCGACCACGACGCCCACCCGCTCCCCGACGGCCTCCACCCCTCCCCGGAGGCCCACCGCCTCATCGCGGAGCGCTTCGCCGAGCTCGCCCTCGCCCCCGGAGGCGCCCTGGCACCGTGACCCGCCGCGGTCACCTCCCGCCGGAGCGACACGGCGGACCAGTGGCTGCGGACCTACGAGCAGTGGCAGCAGCAACACCGGGTGCGGCGGGCGACCTGGCTGTGCCGACGCGGCCGCGTCGTGTTTCTCCCTGCCGCGTCGCTCCTCCGGCTCCTCCGGCTCCTCCGGCTCCTCCGCGATACCCGTGGCGCAGTTCCCGCAGTGGTCGGTGACCACCGCGCGCCAGGACGATCGCCCCGGGGCCCCGACCACGTCGGCCTGACCGGCCACCCCGTGGCCGGCTCCCCGGAGGCCGCCCGGCTCGGCCCGGCGGCACGGCCGCGATGGGCCCCGGGACGGCGCGTGTCGCGGAGTCACCGGCTCGGGTACGGCGCTTCCCCGCGCACCACCCGGAACGGAGTGAAACCCCACAGCCCCGCCCCTCGTTCGGCACCGGCCGTACCGGTGCCGAGCAAGAGGCGGGGCGTGGACGGCCCACGGGCGGCAGGGCGTCTCATGCGGCGGCCGCCGGGGACGGCGGGAGCGCGAGCGCGGTGACCACCGTGCCGCGGTGCACGCCCCAGGTGCCGGTGCTGACGGCCGGGTGGTGCGGGTGCCGGGCCGCGAACGTACCGTCGGCGTACACGGCGACGGAGATGGCCGCGAGCGGGGCCCAGGTCCCCGTCAGCGGATGGACGGCCTTGTAGGCGGCCTCCTTGGCGCTGAACAGGACCGTGTCCCAGGGGGCCCGGCCCTCCGGCAGCACGGCCAGGGCGCTGCGCTCGGCCTCGCTGCTGACCAGCTGGAGCACACCCCGCGGGAGCGGCCGCGCCGGCTCGGCGTCGATCCCGAGCGAGGCCAACTGCCCGGTGCCGGCGACGGCGCAGGCCGTGTAACCGTCCGTGTGGGTGATGCTGCCCGTGACGCCCGCCGGCCACCTGGGCGCCCCGCCCGGCCCGGGCAGCAGCGGCACCGGCGGATGCCCGAGAGCACCGAGCACCTGACGGGCGAGCGTCCGGGCGGTGGCGAACTGCCGGCGGCGGCGCGGCGACCGGTCCCGGATGTACGCCGCCTCCGACGGCAGCAGCCGGCCCTCGGACGGGACGCCGAAAGCCTCGGCACAGTGGACGTGGGGCGGGAGCAGCGCGGCCAGGACGCCGACCGGGGCGGTGGTGGTCACGGTCGTCAGCGGCCGGCCGCGACCAGCAGGTGGACGTGGTGCGCGATGTGCTGGGGAGTCTCCAGCGGCACCATGTGACCGGTGCCGGGAATCCGGTGCAGCTCGGCGTGCGGCAGCGCCGATGTGAGCTCCCGGCTGAACTCGGGCTTCACGATCTTGTCCTCGGTGCCGGTGATGACCGCGGTCGGCGCGGTGATCCCGGCCAGACCCGCGCGCTGGTCCATCTCCTGTGTCGACGCGAAGCACGCGGCCCGGGTCGCCGGCGACGTGGCGGCGAACAACCGGCGGTTGGCCTCCCGCGCCGACAGCGAAGCAGCCGGCCCGTGCGTCCCACCGAGCAGCCGACGGCCCAGCCACGGCGTCCGCAGCGCCCGGCTGAACAGCTTCGACCCCATCATCCTGACCTCGCTCGCCGGCGTGATCTGCCCGTGCGAAGCCGTCGACACGAGCACAAGACCCGCCAACCGCCCGACACTTGCCCCGCCGTTCCCGGCCGGCAGCCCCGCCGCCCAGGCCAGCGCCGCGTACCCGCCGCCCGAGTGCCCCACCACCACGACCGGCCGCTCCGGCGTGGTGAGCGTCCCGACGACGGTGTCCAGGTCCCGCGCCAACCGCTCGATGCTGATCGGCTCCCGCCCGGACGTCGACGAGGCGTGACCGCGCTGGTCGTACGTGGCCACCGTGTGCCCGGCCGCCGCGAGCTGCTGCGCGGTGGCGTGCCAGACGGTCCGGGAGGCGGCCCAGCCGTGGACCAGCAGCACCAGCGGCCGGCCCGGATCGGGCTCGCCCGGCTGGTGGACCGTGATGGCGAGGTGCGCGTGGTCGTCGGTCGTCGCGGTGTGGTCGGTGGTGGTGACGGCGTGCCGGGCGGGGAGCACGGGGATTTCGGTGACGGTCACTGGGGCCTCCTTCTCCGGTGGTGGTTCCTACTTCTGGCTGTCGAGGTGGCGGCGGAGGTTGCTGAGGGCGTGCTGGGTGGCGGTGGTGTGCTTGGTCGTGAGGTTCGTGAGCTTGTGGAAGAACTTGGCCAGGCCGTGCGGGTCGGTGGCGAAGGTGATCGTCAGCAGAGTCTGGGCGCCGTTGTCGTGGGGCGTGAGCCGGTAGGTCGTCGTGCCCTGGAAGTGGCCGGTGTGGGACTGGGTGAGCTCGGCGTCCGGGACGACCTGCGTGGTGGTCGAGGTGAACCGCAGCTTGGGACCGGGCTTTCCGACACCCGCCGGGTGGACCGTGGTCGTGGTGGTGCCGCCGGTCTGCTGCGGGCCGGTGGACCCGGGCCGGTGGGTGTTGTGAGGGTGCCACCACGTCGTCCTGCCGTTGAGCTCGTCGACGATGGCGTTCCAGACGGCGTGGGCGGGGTGGTTGAGGATGGTCCGGTCGGTGTGGTGAATGGCGCGCACGGGAAATCGGTCCTTTCGCTCGACGGGTGCGGCAGTGGAATCCGGTGAATCGCCGAATTCCCTTTTCCGTTGCGGTGTGTGGTGTGTTTTGGGGTTAGGGGAAGATGTTGTGGCCGGGGGTGAGGGTGTGGGTGGGGTCGTAGGTGTTTTTGGCGTTGGTGAGGGTGGT
>NZ_JBHXEM010000200.1:0-10639 GCF_042724755.1 Kitasatospora sp. NPDC127067
CGCCACGGGGGAGCGTGCCGGGCCGCCGGGTCCCGCACCGCCCGGCCCGACCGGACGGCCGGGCTCGACGAAGCTCGGCGGGCTCAGCGACTCAGCGACTCAGCGACTCAGCGACTCAGCGGCCGGACTCGTGGGCGAAGACGGCCTGGGCGACCGCCTTCTGCAGCGGGCTCAGGTGCTTGTCGACGAGGGTCTGGTAGTCACCGGCACGGCCGTCGGCCCACTGGCCCAGGCCCGCGACCATGGCCCGGCCGGCACCGGAGAACGCCTGCACCATGCCGCTGTCCGGGGGCAGGGTGGCCAGGCCCGAGGCGGGCGGCGGGGCCTGGGCGCCGACCTGGTAGTCGTCAAAGGCCATGCTGAGGGTGGTGACCAGGTGGACGGTGTCCTTGGGGTCGGCCATGGTGAAGACGGCCAGGTTGTACTGGTTCTTGGCGCTGTCGGTGTACAGGGCGATCTGCTCGCCCAGGCAGCCCTTGGAGGCGCGGATCATCCCGATCAGCCGCGGGCCGACCGAGTCCGGTTCGACGCAGGACTTCATGACGGTCGATCCGACCCTGGTGTAGACCTCGCCGCCGGCCGCCGTCACCTGGACGGGGAACAGCTGGTCGAGCGGCAGCAGGGAGGCGTCCGGGGTGGCCGAGGCCCGGGCCGCGGCGGCGGAAGCCGTGACGGAAACGGACGCCGCCGCGGACACCGACGCCGACGCGGAAGCGGACGCGGACGGAGACTCGGAAACGGACGGGGCCGCCGATCCCCCGCCCTCCTCGCCGGAGGGCCGCAGCAGGGCGAAGGCGCCGGCGGTCACCGCGGCGGCGGCGAGGGCGAACGCGAGGTTGCGCGGCCAGACCCGCTGGGGGCGGGGTGAGGAGTCGTCGGGCCGCTGGTCAGGATCGGTGGGGAACATACCGCCGTACCGTAGTGATCTTGATTGCGGCGCTTGACGACGGTTCGATCACAGTGCGGTCACGGTGCCGGGCGCGGTGACGGCGTGTCGTTCGTGTCCTCCCTGGTCCAGGCGCCGGCGCCGAGGCGTCCGGTGGTGCCGAGGTCGAGTTCCGGGACGACCGTGACGGGGGCCGCGTCGGGGGTGGCGCGCACCCGCACGTAGGGGGCGTTGAGCGGGTCCCCGACACCGGCCTCGGTGGTGTTGCGCCACACCAGGGTGGTGCGGGCGCCCTCTCCCGGGCGCAGGGCGATCTTCCGCGGCGGGTCGTCGGCGCCGGTGCCGGAGGCGATCTCGGCGCCGCCGCGCAGGATCCGCACGCCGTCGAGGGGCTTGTGGTCGAGGTCGAGCGGCTGCACCTGCGGGTAGCCGTCGAGGGTGACGACGGCGGTGCCGCAGTTGCGCAGGTGCAGGCCGACCACGCGCAGGCCCATGGCGGCGTCGCCCTCGTCGGCGTACAGCCGCAGGCCGGTGGGCGGGCAGGGGCCGCCGGCATTGGGCGCCTCGGCGGTGGGCACGCTGCGGACCTTGAGGAGCTCCGGCTTCGGCGGGTGGGGGTTGTCGGGCTGTCCCAGGGTGGGCGCGCCGGGGCGGGAGCCCGGCCCGGTGGGGCCGGGCGCGGTCAGGTCGATCCGCCCCTTCTCGGTGGCGCCGGGGGCGAGCCCGGTGACGGTCCGGGTGAGGTTCCCTCCCCCGCCCGACCCGGGGCTGCCGAACACCGCCGCGCCGCGGCTCGGATCGGGGCCGTTGAACACCACGGTGTAGTCGTAGGGTTCGCTGTTCGGGTTGGTCACCTCGTACTCGAAGCAGGTGCGGCCGACGGCGGTGATCCGTACCCCGCCCTGGGCGAGCGCCGTCGGCTGCGGCACGCCGGGCGCGCCCGGCAACGGGGTGCCGCACGACCCGGGGCTACCGGAGGCCTCCGGTCCGCCGCCGGAGGCCGCGGTCGTCGCGGTGCCGCCGGAGGCCGCGGTGCCGCAGCCCGCGAGCAGCAGGGCGGCGCCGACGGCGGCGAAGTGACGGACCATCAGTGAAGGTCGGGGCATGGAGGGCTGACGCATCGACCGAGTCGATCACGCCCACCGCCGGACGGCTGTGAGCCGCGTCACTTCGTGTGCAACAGCCCTGCCACGGTCCGCGCCGGCCTCCTCGCCGGGTGGCGGCCCGCCGTCCTTTCGGGGGTCAGGCTGCCGGTCCTGGTTCCGTAGCCGGAGCGGGAGGGGAAGTGGACGGTGCGCACGTCGCCGTCGCACTTGTAGGGCCGCGCGGTGCCGGACCGGCAGGTCCACGGCTCCTTCTTGACGGTGTCGCCGTCGTTGCCGGTGAACGCCCAGTTCAGGTAGCCGCCGTCGCCCCGGTTGCGGAAGGTCGAGTCCCCCTGGAAGACCCAGATCCGGAACACGTCGTAGCCGGACGGTTCCTTCTTCTCCTTGTCCATGAAGTGGTTGAGCTTGTAGGTGGTGTCGAGCAGCACCCCCTTCATGTCGGACTTGTACTCGTTCCTGAACCACTCGGTGTCGTACAGGTCGGTGCCCACGGTCTTGAACACCATGACGTTGAATCCCGGGAACTTCGCACTCAACTTCGTCGCGGTGCTCTGGGTGAACTCCGCGTTGTCCAGCTTGTTGAGGTTGGCGGCGTTGTGCATGAGCTTGATCATGTCGAAGGCGGAGTTGATCAACGCGGTCATGCAGTTGCCGCCGCCCGGCGTGGCCGGGGTTCCGCAGGTCTTGTCCACGGGGGCTGCCGCAGGCGCGGCCTGGGCCTGCACGGTCAGGCCGGAGAGCCTGGCGGCCGCGGCGACCCCGCAGGCCAGGGCGCGTTTCAGACGGGACAGGGGTGGCACGTCGGAACCATCCTTCTTCTCGGAGAAGTTGGATGCTAGGCATCGGAATTCTCCGTCCCGCGGCTCCTGACGCAATCCATATGACAAGATCAAGAAGCCTGACGCCTTTCACGCGCCAACCGGTCCGGTGGGCCCTGCGGACCGGGCTCGACCCCAGTGGCCTGCCTCGGGCAGGCCGGATCGGAGGACCCGCAAGGTGTCGACATCACCGGAGTTCCGCGGCTTCGACCTGGTCCGGCGCGGCTACGACCGCGAGCAGGTCGACCGCTACCTCAGCGCCCCGTCCGAAGCCGGTTCACCGCCGCCGCGGCCGGAGTTCCGGATCAGGTGGCGCGGCTACGACCGCGAGCAGGTCGACGCGCGCATCGCGGACCTCCTGCGCGGCAGGGCGTAGCCCCACGTCACGGGTTCGGCGCAGGAAGTCGGACCGGCCGACTTCCTGCGCCATGGGGTGTCCGGCACCCCGGCCCGCCCGGGCACAGGGGTCAGGGCGCAAACCACCCGCACCCGCGTCGCGGTGGCCCCGGCCGGGCCGGGACCACCGCAGCCGGCCGCTCAGCGCGACTCGACAGCAGTTGAGGTCCCGCCCGTCCGCACGGGGTGCGGACGGGCGGGGCAACCGAGTGCTACAGCGCGGCCAGGACCCGGGCCCGCAGCGTCTCGTCGGCGATGCCTTCGATCGGCCGCCAGGCGTACCCGGTGACCTCTTCCTCCTGCAGGGTGACCGGCACCGCGCCGCCGGTCCGGAAGAGGAACCGCACGTCGATGTGCCGGTGCTCCGGTTCGCCCTTGGCGGGGTTCTCCGGGATGGTGTGCACGTCTATGTGAAGGGGACCGTCGGCGGCGAGTCCCTCGGCGCTGACACCGGTCTCCTCGGTCAGCTCGCGCAGGGCCGCGCCGACCAGGGTGGTGTCCTCGGGCTCCAGGTGCCCGCCCGGGGGGACCCACGTGTCCAGGACACGGTGGTGGATGAACAGAACCTCCCGCTTGTCGTTGACCAGGACGGCCCCGGCGGTGACGTGGCCCCGGAACTCCTTCCGGCTGGTCACGTCCGCGTCGCCGGAGGCCAGCAGCCCCAGGGCGACGGCGAGGTTCGCCTCGTCCTCGGGGAAGCGGGAGAGGTACGCCGCGAGCGTGGTGCTGATGTGGTCTGCCGTGATGGCCAAGGGATCTCACCTGTTGTAGAAGTCGAGCCACGTAGCCGCGATGGCTTCGCGAGCCTTGATCGTGAAGTAGCGCCGGGTCCTCTCGTACCTCGCGCCCGGCTCAGACAGGGAGGTCCCAGCCCGGTCCGTCCTCGGTGCCGAGCCAGACGCGCTGTGCGGCCGCCGACACGGTGATCCCGCGAGTCTGCAACAGGCCCGGGATGATGCCCGGTTGGTAGCAGCGAAACCGGCTGGTCCGATCGAACAGCGGAAGGACGGCTTCCTGGGCTCTCCTGAGACCCGTGCGTTCCATCCGCTTCCACTCCACGAACATGCCCTCTACGGACTTGAGGCTCGCAGCCAGGTTGTCCGCCTGGTCATCGGCGGCGCAGGCGCGGCACCAGTCCCGGATGTCGTGTTCGGAAGGCGCGGTGATCGCGTTCTCGATGCGCGACACCTTGGATTTGTGCCAACCACAGAGGGCGGCCAGCGCAGGCCCGGTCAGCTCGGCTTGCCGGCGAAGTTCGCGCAGCCGGTCAGCCAGTATCTTCCGGGCCTGCTGGACGCTCGATGAGCGGGACGTTCGCATGGACTCGACTACTCGGGCGTGTACTCCTGGTGCGGGACAGCGAGTTCCCAGAGTGAGTCGAACGCCACACCGACGAACCGCAGCAGTCCCGGTTCCACGGCTTCGGACACGACCTCACGACGGCTGATCTCACCGTCGCCGGTGAAGTGGTTGACGACGGCCTGCGCGTCATCGAACAGCCAGAAGTCGTTGGCGGGAAGCGCGGTGTCCCGGATGTCCGCCCGCCGCAGCCAGCGGACCTGCTCGCCGGCCGCGAGGTTGAGGTAGGTCACGTGGTGTTCGTACCTGATGTAGTCGGTGACCGGTTCGGAGACGATCCGGAGCCGCCGGACGACCACGCCACGAGACACCGCTTCCTGGACTGCGTCGCCCCAGCCCTGAAACCACTCGGGTCGGTCTTCGAATGCGTAGCGACGGCCTTGCCTCCAACGCTGGAACTCGGGATCGCTCGCACCGTAGGCGTCACGAAGTTCCAGGTGAACGGCCGTACGCGTTGCCTTGGCCAGCCCGTCACGGGTAGGCGATGTCACGTCACTCCTTCGCGTCCATGCCGAGGGCAAGGATGTACTGGATCATGACTTCAGGAAGCCTGATCACGGTCTCGTGCTCGGGAACCCTGGTGGAGTGGCCCGGGATCGATCCGACCTCCTCACAGCGCCGAAGATCCTCCTCGCTGGCTTTGTAGGACTGGATGATCAAATCCCCGTTCTCGGGGTCTCGCCAGATGGTCGGCGAGTCGTCGGTCGGGGTGTTCGGGATGATCCCCAGAAACTCTAGAGGCTGCACGATGCTCCCTGGGAACTCGGTTCCGCGTAGTTGCACAACCGGACGGCCCTATCCTGGCGCGCACATGAAGAGCTGTCAGGCGCTTTGCTGTCTGACGAGCCGTCCGTCCGGTCGCCCCCGGGGAGGCCCGGAGCAGTACCGCAGCCCCCGGCGCGCGGGCGGCTGCGATGGTGGCCCAGACGTTCCAGGCGTTCTGGGCGCTTGACGATGGAGAGAGGGATGGCCCGGTGGTCTGTCGACGGGCTCAGACGGTGTACTTCTCGTGGTCGACAGCCCGTTCCCACACGGCCTCGAAGGCCTTCGTGCACAGTTCCACGGTGGCCGGCTCCTGCGTCATCACGTTCCGGGGATCAGCCCACTCACCGTCACCGGTGAACAGGTTGAACCGCACGATCCGGCGATCGAAAAGCCAGAAGTCGGCTCCCGGCAGCGCAAGGTCCAGCGCCCGGGCCCGGGGCAGCCATCTGATCTGCTCACCGGCCGCGATGTTGGTGAACGTGTGGGAGTGCTCGTAGCGGATGTACTCGGTGACGGGCTCCGACACGATCCGGGCACGCCGGACGGTCACTCCACGGGCAATGGTCGCCACCACGAAGTCGTGGAACGGATGCCACCACTCGTCCCGGTCCTCCAGGCAGTACCGGTGCCCGGCCTTCCACGCGGCGAACTGGTCGACTTCGTCGGCGACGCTGTACTGATCACGCATCTCCAGATGCACGGCCGACTTCGTCGTCTCCCGGAGCAGAGTCCTGAAGTCCGGCACGTTCGATGGCATCGCAAGCCTTCCTGATGAAGAGGATCATTCGCTCGGGGCAAGCCATTCGGTCTTCCGGCATCCGATGCCGCCTTGTCCGGCGTTTCCTGACGAACCGCCCGTTCGGCGGACCCTGGGCCGGCCTGGAGCAGTGCCGCAGCCCCCGGCGCGCGGGCGGCGGGGGCCGGCGGGGTCAGGCGTCCTCGTCGGGCGAAGTCGTGCGGAGGGCGTTGACGACGCCCAGGGCCACGATGGAGACCGCGACGGCGAGGAGGACGGCGAAGGCCGTCCCGATCAGAAACTTCACGAGAAGTCCCGCTCCGCGTCGAGGAGGAGGACGAGGAGGTTGAGCAGGGTCGAGGCCGGCGCTGTGTTGAAGCGGACGAGGACGCGGCCGTCGATGGTCCGGTCGGTAGCGGCTGAGGGGAAGATCAGGCCGAACTTCCGCCCCCGGTCCTGGACTTCGGCGAGGAGCGTGCTGATGTGGGCGTCGGTGTAGTGCCGGATCCGGGGGTCGGTCGGCAGCATCGGGTGGCGGCGGGCCATCACGCGGCGCCGTCCAGCTCGAACCAGACGGATTTGGCACGCTCGTGGGGGTCGACGCCCCAGCGGTGGGTGAGGCCCTCGACGAGTTGCAGGCCCCGGCCGGACTCGGCGAGCAGGGAGAGCGGCGGGGTCGCGGGGAGGATCGGGCTCCCGTCCGTGACGGAGACGCGCAGGGAGCCGTTGATGGAGATGATCTCGACGAGCGGGGCGGGGGTGTCCCCGTGCCGCCAGGCGTTGACGAGCAGCTCGCAGAGGGCGAGCTGCGCGTCGGAGATGACGGAGGGGGACCAGCCGACGCGGGTCATGGTGTTGCCCAGGGTCTGACGGGCGATGGCGATGGTGGGGGTGTTGATGTGACGCATGGGAGTTCTCCCGAGGCGTGAGTGAGGGAGGAACCGGCGGAACATGTGTCGCCGTGAGCCAGGCCGGTGGAGAAGGACTTGGCTGCTCTGCGGTGCTTGCTAGCAGGCGTTACTGACGATCCGTCGGATCGGTGTGAGATCGACCATAGCGCACCATCTCCTGAGTTTTTAGGCTCACACCTAAAAATTCGCTCTATCGTGTGGCTCGCAGATGGACCTGCACGTCGCCAGCGCGGCACACTGGCCCCAGCACCGGCCGAAAGGACGCCATGCCCCTTCGCTCCAACCCGACCCTCCGTCAACGGCGACTTGGCGCTGAGCTGCGGAGAATGCGGGAGCAAGCCGAGCTCGGCGGCAGCCAGCTCGCCCGCACCCTCGGCATCAGCCCTGGCCAAATGACGCAGATGGAGAAGGCGAAGATCGGCGTCAGCCCCGAGCGCCTGCGAACCCTGGCCGCGGCCTGCAACTGCGTCAACCAGCCGCTGATCAACGCCCTCGTTGACATGGCGCTGGAGCGGGAGAAGGGATGGTGGGAAAAGTTCCGCGGCACCCTGACCATCGACTTCCTTGAGGTGGCCGAGCTTGAGAACCGCGCCAAGCGGCTGACAATCTGCACGACCACCTACGTTCCCGGACTGTTGCAGACCAGCGACTACGCCTCGGCCGTGTTCGCACGGATCTTTCCTCCGCTGCCCCCACAAGACATCGACACCAGGACGGCCTTCCGAATCAAGCGGCAAGAGGTAGTTCGCTCAGGCGCGATTCCTCTCCAAGTGTTCATCCACGAGGCCGCACTGCGGATGCAGTTCGGTGGCCTCAAGGTCCTCATCGGCCAGCTCGGTTCGCTGCTCGACGATTCCGAGCAGCCCGGCATCTCAGTTCGCGTCGTGCCCTTTGCCGTCGACACCTTCCCCGGTTCCGGCGAGAACCTCACGTTCGCCGAAGGCCCCGTCCCCGAGCTGGACACCATCCAGATGGACGTCACCCAAGGTGCACTCTTCTTCGACTCCCCGGCGGACCTGGCCAAGCACCGGGCGATCTTCTCTCGCCTGGACTCCACAGCACTCTCCGAAGAAGGATCACGTGACTTCATTCGATCCGTCATGGAGGATGTGAACCGCACATATGCGTAGTCCAGAGTGGCAAAAGTCCAGCTACAGCGCCGCAAACAATGAGTGCGTGGAGGTCCGCACGGTCGCCGGGGCGATCGAACTCCGCGAGTCCGACGAGGGCCACACCATCCTCCGCACCACCCCCACCACCCTCGCCGCCCTCCTCCACGGCCTCAAAGCCGGCGAATTCGACCACCACGCCTAACCGCCCCAACCCCGCAGCGCCCCTCGCCCACCCCGGGCGAGGGGCGCAACCACCGCACCGCGAAGGCAAAGGTCCCCGGTCAGGATGGAAACGGAAGACAACAATGCCTGAGTCCACCTGGCAGAAGTCCAGCTATTCCGGTGCAAACAACGCGTGCGTGGAGGTCCGCGCGGTCGCCGGGGCGATCGAACTCCGCGAGTCCGACGAGGGCCACCTCATCCTCCGCACCACCCCCACCACCCTCGCCGCCCTCCTCCACGGCCTCAAAGCCGGCGAATTCGACCACCACTCCTAGCTAGGACTTGTTCGGTCGATCACGTGCGGAGCCAGATGACGAGGGTGGCTGCGGTGATGGTGCCGAGGTGGACGTAGCCGCGTTTGTAGTATCCGGTGGCCACCGCTCTGGCGTGCTTGAGCTTGTTGATGGCCTGTTCGACGGTGTTGCGTTTCTTGTACCGCCGCTCGTCGAAGCCCGGTGGCCGCCCGCCGCACGAGCCCTTGCGCAGCCGCAGCCTTCGCGCCGTTCGCACCTCTTCACGCCGGTGACGATTCGCGCACATCCCATTACGTTTGGCAGCGATCGCGGGATGCGTCCGGCACCCCTGCGCACAGGAGGTCTCATCATGCGACGACTCGTCACAACGCTCGGCACTCTCATCGCTGCAGGGACGTTGGCCGTAGCCGTCCCCACGTCCGCCCAGGCCGCCACGGGCACCTTGACGTTCTACAACGTGATCTTCCCTGACGGGTCGGGCCTTGGCCCGGGCGTGCCGTACGTCGACCCGCCCGCAGGCTGCTACGAAGTGCCGAGGGAGGCGCAGGGGCCGTTGTCGGGCGTGAACAACGCGACAGACAGCGCGGTCCGCTTCTACTGGCGGGAGGACTGCACCAGCCTGCTGTTCAACGTCCCCGCCGGCCGTTCGGTCAGGTTCAACTCGCACCCCCGCTCCTTCATGGTCGAGAGGTAACCGAGGCCCCTGACCGCCCCGACCCCGCAGCGCCCCTCGCCCACCCGGGGCGAGGGGCGCCAGGCGCTCAGTGCCTCCGGGGCAGTCGCCCCAGGAGGCCGTGGCCGCGCGTGGTCTGCCAGCGCGACCGCGCCAGCCGCAGCACCGTGTCCCACTGCTGGCGGACCTCGTCGTCCGGCGGGCGCTCGCCGCGCCCGATCCTGTCGAGTTCGTCCCGCACCTCCCGTCCGAGCGCAGCCGAGGCCACGGTGGCGAGCATGGCTCCGAACAGGGCGGAGAGCATGGCGAAGACCGCGCCGATCGCGCCGTAGCGGTCCGTGGAGGCGTTGAAGAGGCGCGGCAGGTAGACGCCCATGGCCACCGAGTAGCCGGACAGCAGGACCGCCGCGATGCACGCGAACGGCACGAGGTCGAGCCGGGGGATCCGGCCCGCGGACAGCAGCCGGCCGCCCCAGATGAGGAAGGCCGCTGTCAGCGGTGCCTCCACGACGTCCGCCACCAGTCCCAGCGGCCCGCGGTCGAGGGTGGCGTGGACCCAGCTGCTCAGCGCGGCGTACCCGGCGAGCAGCGCGATCCATTTGAGGCCGTTCACGGTGTTGCGGACGCTCAGCGGTTCCAGCTCCCAGTCCTGTTCGAACAGGCGCTGGGCGGCCCGCGCGAAGCTCAGCACCGAGACGAGGAGGAAGGCGATCCCGAAGAGCCCCGTGGCGCCCCAGTCGTTCGACGCGGAGAGCATGTCGTGCACGGCTTCGGCGCCGCCCCCGGTGAGGCCGTAGCGGTCGATGACGCGCTGGGCGACGTCCTTGCCGCCCAGGCGGACGACGAGGGTGCCGCAGACGATGGCCAGTGGCACCAGGGCGGTGAGCGCGGCGGAGGCCAGGGCCATCGAGCGGTCGAAGCCCACGAGTCGCTGGAACCGGCTGACCACGCGCAGCGCGAACGCCGGGCGGAGCCAGAAGGTCGCCGTCCTCAGGATGGTCTCTCGGCTGATCCGTCTCGTGTGGCCCTCCGGAGTGACAGTGGTGGGGTGTCGGCGCGGGAAGCCGGGGAAGCCGGTGAGCACGCCGCCGGTGTGATCCTCGCGCGGCGGGCTCAACCTGCTCCGGCAACCCGCCGGAACGAGTTTCTCCGGCTGCGACCCGGGAGGCGGCGCGCGGCGCGGGAGCGGACCTCGGCCGGCTGATGTCCTGTCGTGTCGGGCCTGTCCGTGGATCCCGTGTCGAGCTGCGGGGTTGCCGGGGAGGAGCGCCCCTGCCTCGGGGGCCCCCCCGCCGGGGCCCCGGGCCCACCACAGGTGAGACCGGGTGGAGGTGCGAGGTGGGTGTCTGTTATAAAAAAAACAGAGCCCACCAAAACACAACAAATCTAGTATGTGCGGGT
>NZ_JBHXEM010000201.1:0-10555 GCF_042724755.1 Kitasatospora sp. NPDC127067
CCCCGGGCCCGCGGCCCCCCTGTTGCCCCCCGGCTTGTCCCGGCCCCGGGGTCACGGGCCACCCGGGTGCGGCCCCCCCCCCCCGGGGGGGGGGGGCCCGCCCCTCTCGTCCGTCCCGGGGCCGGTCAGGCCCGGCGGTCGAGGCGGAGCTGCTCGAAGAAGCGCAGGTGCTCGATGCGGTCGACGGAGCCGGGGTTGACGGCCTGCTCCAGCGGGGTGCCGGAGAGGATGCGCTTGACCGGGACCTCGATCCGCTTGCCGGTGAGGGTGTGCGGGAGGCCGTCGACGGCGATGACCTCGTCGGGCACGTGGCGCGGGGAGAGTTCGGTGCGCAGCGCGGTGCGGATGCGGCCGACCAGGTCGTCGTTCAGTTCCGCGCCGGGGGCGAGGACGACGAACAGCGGCATCCAGTAGCCGCCGTCGGGCTCCTCCAGGCCGATGACCAGGGACTCGGCGATCTCGGGGAGGCGCTCGACGACCTCGTAGATGTCCGAGGAGCCCATCCGGACGCCCTGGCGGTTGAGGGTGGAGTCGGAGCGGCCGTGGATGACGACGGTGCCCCGGGAGGTGACGGTGATCCAGTCGCCGTGGCGCCAGATGCCCGGGTACATGTCGAAGTAGCTGTCGTGGAAGCGGGTGCCCTTGTCGTCGTTCCAGAAGCCGGTGGGCATGGACGGGAGGGGCTTGGTGACGACGAGTTCGCCGACGGTGTCGATGTGCGGGTGGCCCTGGACGTCCCAGGACTCGACGGCGGCGCCGAGGCAGGGGGCCTGGATCTCGCCGACGTGGACCGGCAGGGTCGGGACGCCGCCGACGAAGCAGGAGCAGACGTCGGTGCCGCCGCTGACCGAGGCGAGCCAGACGTCCTCACTGACCTCGTCGTAGATCCAGCGGAAGCCGTCGGGCGGGAGCGGGGAGCCGGTGGTACCGATGCAGCGGACGGCGGAGAGGTCGAGCTCGCGGCCGGGGTGGAGTTCGGCCTTGCGGCTGGCGCCGATATAGGCGGCGGAGGTGCCGAAGACCGTGGTGCCGGTGCGGGCGGCGACCGACCACAGGGCGCCGGCGTCGGGGTGGCCGGGGCTGCCGTCGTAGGTGACGATCGTGGATCCGACCAGAAGGCCGGCGACCAGGAAGTTCCACATCATCCAGCCGGTCGAGGTGAACCAGAAGAAGCGGTCCTGCGGGCCGAGGCCGAGGTGGAGGCCGACCTGCTTGAGGTGCTCGACCAGGATGCCGCCCTGGCTCTGGACGATCGGCTTGGGCAGGCCGGTGGTGCCGGAGGAGTAGAGCACCCAGAGCGGGTGGTCGAACGGGAGCTGGGCGAACTCCGCTTCGCCGTCCGCTCCCGGGGACCGGCCGGAGACCAGGTCGGCCCAGTCGAGGGCGCCTTCGGGGGCCGGGCCGCCGAGCAGCGGGACGTGGACGACGGTGCGCAGCGAGGGCAGTTCGCGGCGCAGCTCGGCGACGACGTCGGTGCGGTCGTGGGCCTTGCCTCCGTAGTGGTAGCCGTCGACGGCGATCAGGACGTCCGGTTCGAGCTGCTGGAAGCGGTCGAGCACGCTGCGGGCGCCGAAGTCGGGGGCGCAGGAGGTCCAGACGGCGCCGACGGCGTTGGTGGCGAGGAGCGCGACGACGGCCTGCGGGATGTTGGGCAGGTAGGCGGCGACCCGGTCGTGGGGGCCGATTCCCTGGGCGCGCAGGGCGGCGGCGAGGGAGAGGACCTGGCGGCGCAGTTCGGCCCAGGTGGTCGGGACCGGGTCACCGCTCGTCTCGTCGACGTGGAGGATGGCGGGCCGGTCGGCGTTGGCCGGGTCCTCGGAGTGGCGCAGGACGTGCTCGGCGTAGTTCAGGCGGGCGCCGGGGAACCACTGGGAGCCGGTGCGGGTCTCGTCGGCGAGGAAGGCGTCGGGCATCCGGGGGTCGGCGAGGACGGCGTCGGGGGCCTGGGTGAAGCGGACGTCGAACCACTGGGTGATCGCGGTCCAGAACCGGTCGAGGTCCTCGGTGGACCAGGCGTGCAGGTCGGCGTAGCGCTGGGCGGCCTGCTGGTCGTCGTCGGCCGGGGCGAGCGGGGCGGCCGGGGCGCCGTGGTGCTCGGCCGCCCAGGCCTGGAAGGCAACCAGGGGGGTGGCGGCGGCGCGAGCGGGGTTGGGGCGCCAGAGCGGCTGGTCCTGCGGTGGGGTGCTCACGGTGGTGGTCTCCCGGCCGGTGGTGGGGACGGGAGGGCTCGTGGCAGACCCGTCCGGTTGGGCTGTCGGTGCAGACCATGCCATGTGATCGGCCGCCGCGCCAGGGTCGGCCGGTGGGGGCCGGGGGCCCGCGCCGCAGGCCGGGCCCGGGGTCAGCGGGGGGTGAACTCGCCGCTGAACCAGCGGCGCAGGACACCCTTGTGGAAGTCCCAGACGAGCGCGGTGTCGGCGGTGGCGAGCAGCCAGCCGTCGGTCTCGTCGGTGGGGCGCGAGGGCGGGAGCTCGGCGAGCGGGCGGGCCGGGAGCAGGCCGCAGAGCACGACGAAGCGGCCGGCGGGGTCGGAGGCGGTGTGGATCAGGGTGACGTCGGCCGGGTCGGCGGTGATGCCGGTCTCCTCGTGCAGTTCGCGCACGCAGGCCTGCTGCCAGCTCTCGCCGTAGTCCATGTAGCCGCCGGGGAAGGCGAGTTCGCCGTAGCCGGGTTCGATGGTGCGGCGGATGACGACCAGGGCCGGGTCGGCGTCGGGGCGGGTGACGGGGAGGACGGTGACCGCGACGGGCAGCGGGTTGCGGTAGCTGATCTCGGCGCAGCCGGGGCAGGTGCGGGGCCAGAGGCGGGTGCCGGGCGGGTAGGGCGTGCCGCAGAAGTGGCAGTGCGAGAACGGCCGGTGGGCTTCGGCGGTGGTCGTCGCTTCGTCAGTGGTCATGGCCGGATGGTAGCCCGGTCGGTCGACGGCGTTGCCGTGGGCCGCCGGACCTCAGGGGGCGCCGGCGGCGGCCGGGTCGTCGCGGGTGGGGCGGAGCAGCGCGGGGTGCAGCAGGCGGGCGTCGCCGGCGTGGTAGGTGCGGGCGCGGGGGCCGCCGCGGGCGCCGCCGCGCTCGGTGGTGGCGCCGGTGCTCTCGACGAAGCCGGGCACGGACAGCACCTTGCGGTGGAAGTTGCCGGGGTGGAGCTTCTCGTCCCAGACCGCCTCGTAGACGGCGCGGAGGTCGGGGATGGTGAAGTCGTACGGCAGGAAGGCGGTGGCCAGCGGGCTGTACTCCAGCTTGGCGCGCACCCGGTCGAGGCCGTCGGAGAGGATGCGGGCGTGGTCGAAGGCCAGCGAGACCGGGCCGGGGCGCCCGTCGACACCACCCCCGTGGGTGTCGGCGGGCGCACCGGCGGCTCGGGACCGGCCGCAGGGCCGGAGGTCCAGGTCGGAGACGGGGTGCCAGGCGGCGGCCGCGGCGTCCGTCCCGGCCCGGGGGTCGGGCAGGTCCGGGGCGAAGGCGAGGTAGGCGACGGAGACGACGTGCATCCGCGGATCCCGCTCGGGGGCGCCGTAGGTGCCGAGCTGTTCCAGGTGGAGGCGGCAGGGCGTGGCCCCGGCCGCGGAGGCGCTCAGCAGGCCCGTCTCCTCGGCGAGCTCGCGGGCGGCGGCCTCGTCCAGGTCCTCCTCGCCGGCCCGCAGGAAGCCGCCGGGCAGCGCCCAGCAGCCCTGGTGGGGCGGGGCGCCGCGCTCGACGAGCAGGACGTGCAGGCCGCCGTGGCGCAGCGTCAGGGCGACCACGTCCACGGTGACGGCGATCGGGGCGTAGGCGCGAGGGTCGTACGCGGCGAGCCACTGCTGCTCGGCTCCGGGCCCGGTGGGGGGCGGTTGGTCGTCCGCTGCCATCGCCGGGCTCCTCTCCGTGGTCGCCGGTGCCACCGGGCCTGTTCTGCCGGTGCTGTTCTTCTCGGGCTGAGCACAACGTAGCGAGTGCGTTCCCCGGCGGCAAATGGTTTTCCTGCCCGGCCCGGGGGCGCCCACCCCTAGGCTGTGACCAGGAACTCTTCCAGAGGAGACCGAGATGCCCACTGCTCCCCCGCCGGACTTCGCCGCCGCGCTGGCCGCCGGTCCGCTGGTGCTCGACGGCGGGATGTCGAACCAGTTGGCGGCGGCCGGGCACGACCTCTCGGACGAGCTCTGGTCGGCGCGGCTGCTGGCGGACGACCCGCAGGCGGTGGTGGCGGCGCACCGGGCGTACTTCGCGGCGGGCGCGGACGTCGCGATAACCGCGAGCTACCAGGCGAGCTTCGAGGGTTTCGCGCGCCGCGGGGTCGACCGGGCGCAGGCCGCGCGACTGCTGGCGCGGAGCGTGGAGCTGGCCCGGGAGGCGGCGCGGCCGGAGCCGGGCGGGCGGCGGCGCTGGGTGGCGGCCTCGGTGGGCCCGTACGGGGCGGTGCTGGCGGACGGCTCGGAGTACCGGGGCCGGTACGGGCTGAGCGTCGCGGAGCTGGCGGACTTCCACCGGCCGCGGCTGGAGGTGCTGGCGGCGACCCGGCCGGACGTGCTGGCGCTGGAGACGGTGCCGGACGCGGACGAGGCGCGGGCGCTGCTGGGGCTGGTGCGCGGACTGGGGGTGCCGGCCTGGCTGTCGTACAGCGTCGAGGGCGACCGGACCAGGGCCGGGCAGCCGCTGGCGGAGGCCTTCGCGCTGGCCGCGGAGGTGGACGAGGTGGTCGCGGTGGGCGTCAACTGCTGCACGCCGCAGGACGCGGACCGGGCGGTGGCGGTGGCCGCCGAGGTGACCGGGAAGCCGGTGGTGGTCTACCCGAACAGCGGGGAGAGCTGGGACGCCGCCCGCCGGGGCTGGTGCGGCGAGCCGACCTTCCGCTCGGCCCGGGTGGGCGGCTGGCTCGCGGACGGCGCGCGGCTGGTGGGCGGCTGCTGCCGGGTCGGGACGGACGGGATCGCGGCGCTGGCGGCGGAGGTGACGGTGCTGCGGGCGCAGCGGGCGGGGGCGGTGGGGTGACGGCGCGGGAGCGGTGAGGGCCCGGCGCGGGGCCGTCCGCGCACCCGGCGGGCCGCGCCGCGGGCGGGAGGGCCGGGGCGGGTTACCCGGGGGGAAGGTGCACGGAGTCCGGGCGGCCTGGCAGACTCGTCCCGTCATCACTGTGGTCGACATTGTCGACCGCCTTTCAGCGCGGAGGTACCCATGCCCGGCCCGATCCAGTCGCTTTCCCGGGCCGCCGCGATCATGCGCCTGCTGGCCGGCGGTGAACGCCGACTGGGCCTGTCCGAGGTGTCGACGGCGCTGGACCTGGCCAAGGGGACCGCGCACGGCATCCTGCGCACGCTGCAGCAGGAGGGGTTCGTCGAGCAGGACCCGGAGACCGGCAAGTACCAGCTGGGCGCAGAGCTGCTGAGGCTGGGGCAGAGCTACCTGGACGTGCACGAGCTGCGGGCGCGGGCGCTGGTGTGGGCGGACGACCTGGCCCGGGCGTCCGGGGAGACGGTCTACCTGGGGGTGCTGCACCAGCAGGGCGTGCTGATCGTGCACCACGTGTTCCGGCCGGACGACACCCGGCAAGTGCTGGAGGTGGGCTCGATGCAGCCGCTGCACAGCACCGCGCTGGGCAAGGTGCTGGTGGCCTACGACCCGGTGGCGCGCGGGGAGCTGGGCGACGGGCCGTACGAGTCGTACACCGTGCGGACGCTGACCGGGGCGGCCGACGTGGACGCCGAGTGCGCGCTGATCCGGGAGCGCGGCTGGGCGGACTCGATCGAGGAGACCTGGGAGGGCGTGGCCTCGATCGGCGCGCTGATCCAGGACCGGCGGCGCAACCCGGTGGGCGCGGTGTGCATCAGCGGGGCGGTCGAGCGGGTCTGCGAGGACGGCTTCGTGAAGCCCTCGCTGGTGGCCTCGGTGCGCAGCGCGGCGCGGGCGATCTCCCGCGACCTGGGCGCCGGGCGGTTCTGAGCACATCCACGGACGGCCCGCCGAGGGCCGTCGATTCGTCACGCTGAGGCGCGGACGGGCGGGAGCCCTGTCCGCGCCTCTGGCGTTTTGTCCCGTTTCGGGGCGCCCCGCTCGGTAACGTCGACGGACCTGCCGAGGCGAGGGTCACAGCTGCGTAACCCTGCCTTGACGTGGGGGCGACCTGGGGAGGAAGCTTCCGCATGACGGTCGACATTGTCGAACGATGGCCGGAGAGATCGCTCCCACAGTGCGCTCATCCGCACAGCGATCGACCGGCCGCCTGCCCCCACCTACCCTCCGGGCCATATGGACAAGGGAGTCTTTGTGTCCGCGTTCTCCAACGGCGACGTCTTCGTCGGCGAAACCCTCGGCACCGCCGCCCTGATACTCCTCGGCGGTGGCGTCTGCGCCGCCGTGACCCTCAAGAAGTCGAAGGCCGTCAACGCCGGCTGGCTGGCGATCACCTTCGGCTGGGGATTCGCGGTCCTCATCGCCGCCTACATGTCGGCTCCGAAGTCCGGCGCCCACCTGAACCCCGCCGTCACCATCGCACTCGCGGTGAAGAGCGGCGAGTGGAGCCAGGTGCCGCTCTACCTCGGCTCCCAGCTGCTCGGCGCGATCATCGGCGCCGTCCTGGTCTGGGTCACCTACCTGGGCCAGTTCAACGCGAACGAAGAGCCCACCCTCGGCATCTTCTCGACCGGCCCCGAGATCCGGAACCCGATCCAGAACGTGCTCACCGAGGTCATCGGCACCTTCGTGCTCTGCTTCGCGATCCTCACCATCGGCACCAACTCCGGCCTCTCCCAGTCCGGCACCGGCACCCTGATGGTCGCCTTCACCGTCGTCGGCATCGGCCTCTCGCTGGGCGGCCCGACCGGCTACGCGATCAACCCGGCCCGTGACCTCGGCCCGCGCATCGCGCACGCCCTGCTGCCGATCCCGAAGAAGGGCGGCTCCGACTGGTCGTACGCCTGGATCCCGGTCGTCGGCCCGATCCTGGGCGGCCTCGCGGCCGGTGGCGTCTACAACGCCATCTTCTAAAGGACGGGTTCGCCCCCGCCGTACACGGGGACTGACCGAACAACGCGCGTCAGGCCCACCCACCCCGTATCCCCCGAACCCGAGCCGAGGACCCTCCCCATGACCTCCACCGGTAACTACATCGCCGCGATCGACCAGGGCACCACCTCCAGCCGCTGCATCATCTTCGGCGCCGACGGCCGGATCGTCTCCGTCGACCAGCAGGAGCACCGGCAGATCTTCCCCCAGCCCGGCTACGTCGAGCACGACGCCGCCGAGATCTGGACCCGGGTGCAGTCGGTCGTCCGCGGCGCGCTGGAGAAGGCCGGCCTGACCAAGGACGACATCCGCGCGATCGGCATCACCAACCAGCGCGAGACCACCGTCCTGTGGGACAAGAACACCGGTGAGCCGGTGCACAACGCGCTGGTGTGGCAGGACACCCGCACCGAGGCGCTCTGCCGCGAGCTCGGCCGCAACGTCGGCCAGGACCGCTTCCGCCGCGAGACCGGCCTCCCGCTGGCCAGCTACTTCGCCGGCCCGAAGATCCGCTGGCTGCTGGACAACGTCGAGGGCCTGCGCGAGCGCGCCGAGGCCGGCGACATCCTGTTCGGCACCATGGACACCTGGGTCATCTGGAACCTCACCGGCGGTGTCAACGGCGGCAAGCACGTCACCGACGTCACCAACGCCAGCCGCACCATGCTGATGAACCTGAACACGCTGGCGTGGGACGAGAAGATCGCCGACTCGATGGGCGTGCCGATGGCCGTCCTGCCGGAGATCCGCTCCTCCGCCGAGGTCTACGGCGAGGCCGTCGGCGACCTGGCCGGCGTCCCGGTCGCCTCCGCGCTCGGCGACCAGCAGGCCGCGCTGTTCGGCCAGACCTGCTTCGACGAGGGCGAGGCCAAGTCCACCTACGGCACCGGCACCTTCCTGCTGCTGAACACCGGCGAGAAGATCGTCAACTCGTACCACGGCCTGCTGACCACCGTCGGCTACCGGATCGGCGACCAGGCCCCGGTGTACGCCCTGGAAGGCTCGATCGCCGTCACCGGCTCGCTCGTCCAGTGGCTGCGCGACCAGCTCGGCATCATCTCCACCGCCGCCGAGATCGAGACCCTCGCCAACACCGTCGAGGACAACGGCGGCGCCTACTTCGTCCCAGCCTTCTCCGGCCTGTTCGCCCCGTACTGGCGCTCCGACGCCCGCGGTGTGATCGCCGGTCTGACCCGGTACGTCACCAAGGGCCACCTGGCCCGGGCCGTCCTGGAGGCCACCGCCTGGCAGACCCGCGAGGTCGTCGACGCCATGCAGAAGGACTCCGGGGTCGAGCTCACCGCCCTCAAGGTCGACGGCGGCATGACCAGCAACAACCTGCTCATGCAGAACATCGCCGACGTCCTGGACGCCCCGGTCGAGCGCCCGTACGTGGCCGAGACCACCGCCCTCGGCGCCGCCTACGCGGCCGGACTCGCCGTCGGCTTCTGGAACGACCTCGACACCCTGCGGGCCAACTGGCACCGCGCCGCCGAGTGGACCCCGCGCATGGACGAGGCCACCCGGGAGCGTGAGTACAAGAAGTGGCTCAAGGCCGTGGAGCGCACCATGGGCTGGGTGGAGGAGGAAGAGAACAACTGACCGACAAGCCGGTCGGGGCCCCGCGCCCCGACCGGCCGCCCGCTGTTCCGGCAACGGGTGTCACCGGGTTCAACCGGCCCGCCGCACCGGGCCGACCGGCCTCTCCCGCAGAGGCCGCACCGCACACGAGAGGAGTAACGGCGCCGCCCGACCCGCGCGCGCCGTACACAACCACCATGGCAACCATTCCGACCCTGGGCGCCGAGCGCACCGCCGGCCACACCGCCTCCCGCGCCGAGACCCGCGAGCTGCTCGGCAAGGCCACCTACGACCTGCTGGTGATCGGGGGCGGCATCCTCGGCACGGCCGTCGCCTGGACCGCGTCCCAGGCCGGCCTCAAGGTCGCCATGGTCGACGCCGGCGACTTCGCCGGCGCCACCTCCAGCGCCTCCTCCAAGCTCGTCCACGGCGGTCTGCGCTACCTGCAGACCGGCGCGGTCAAGCTGGTCGCGGAGAACCACAAGGAGCGCCGCGCGCTCTCCACCGACGTGGCCCCGCACCTGGTCAACCCGCTGACCTTCTTCGTGCCGGTCTACAAGGGCGGCCCGCACGGCGCCGCCAAGCTCGGCGCCGGCGTCTTCCTGTACTCCGCGCTGTCCGCCTTCCGCGACGGCATGGGCCGGGTCTCCACCGCCGCCCACGCCGCCCAGCAGGTGCCCGCGCTGCGCACCGAGGGCCTGCGCTCGGTGGCCGTCTACGGCGACCACCAGATGAACGACTCGCGCGTCGCCGTGATGACCGTGCGCGCCGCCGTCGACGCCGGCGCCGTGGTGCTCAACCACGCCGAGGTCACCGGCCTGCGCTTCACCGGCGGCCGGGTCACCGGCGCCGACCTGCGCGACCGCCTGGACGGCAGCGAGTTCGGCATCGACGCCCGCCTGGTGCTGAACGCCACCGGCCCGTGGGTGGACCACCTGCGCAAGATGGAGGACGCCGGCGCCGCGCCGTCGATCCGCCTCTCCAAGGGCGCCCACGTGGTCGTCAAGCGCCGCTCGCCGTGGCGCGCCGCGCTGACCATCCCGATCGACAAGTACCGCGTCTCCTTCGCCATCCCGTGGGAGGACCACGTCCTCCTCGGCACCACCGACGAGGAGTACACCGGCGACCCGAAGGACGTCCGGGCCACCGAGGCGGACATCGACCAGATCATGGGCGAGGCCGCGCACGCGATCCGCGACGAGCACCTCGACCGCGACCTGATCACCTACTCCTTCGCCGGCCTGCGGGTGCTGCCGGGCGGCCCGGGCGACACCGCCGCCGCCAAGCGCGAGACCGTCGTCACCGAGGGCCGCGGCGGCATGCTGTCGGTCTCCGGCGGCAAGTGGACCACCTACCGGCACATCGGCCGCGCCGTCCTGGAGAAGCTGGCCCACGTGCCCGGCACCAGCCTCGGCGAGGACATGTCCCCGATCGCCCCGACCGTCCCGCTGCCGGGCGTCGGCGCGCCGAACGCGGTGGCGCACCGCCTGCTGATCGACCGTGAGCCGGGCTCGCGGATGGAGCCGCTGGTGGCCAAGCACCTGGCCAGCCACTACGGCACGCTGTCCTTCGACATCGCCCGCATGATCGACGAGAACCCGGAGCTCGGCCGGCCGATCCACGAGGACGGTCCGGACGTCTGGGCGCAGGTCGCGTACGCGGCGGACAACGAGTGGGCGTACACCTCGGACGACGTGCTGCGCCGCCGCACCACGATGACGGTGCGCGGGCTCGACACGCCGGAGATCAAGGCCGAGGTCGAGGCCTTCCTCGCGAAGCGCGGAAACAAGTAGGCACAGCCTCGCGAAGCGCGGAAACAAGTAGGCACAGCCTCGCCAAGCGCGGGAACAAGTAGGCACAGCCTCGCCAAGCCGGTCGAGGCATTCACGGCGGGCGGGCGTCCGGGGTTTCCCCGGGCGCCCGCCCCCCCGTTCGCCGGCCGACCCGGGCGCCGGCCATGTCCGGGGGCTTATAAACAAAAGACGCAGCCGACGAGTTAT
>NZ_JBHXEM010000202.1:0-10428 GCF_042724755.1 Kitasatospora sp. NPDC127067
GGACGGGGCCGTGCAGGCTCCCTTCGACCAGGTCGGGCTCGAATCCGGCGGACAGCACCGTGACCCGGGCGTACAGGTCCCCGTGGACCATGACCAGTTTGTCCGTCATGTTGCCGACGAAGGCCTCCACGTGGACGCTGCCGCGGACCAGCAGCTTGGCGTCGCCCTCCAGGTACACGGCGGCCGCCCGGAGGTCGCCCAGCACTATCAGCGCGGAGCAGCCGTCGTCGATGGTGAGGACGGCGCCGCTGACGTCGAGGTCGCCGTCGACGACCAGGCCGGTGCCCTCCAGCTCCGCGGCGTCGAGGTCCAGGTGCCCGTCGATCGCCAGGGCGCCGGCGTGGACGTCGTACGACTCCTCGTAGAGGTTCTCGTACGTGGAGACGGGCAGGCCGCGGCGCTCGAACAGGGCGACGGACTCGTCCCAACTGTGCAGCGTGGTGGTGATGTTCATGGCGCAGACTCTGCCATGCGGCACTGTCAGCCGATCGCAACCGGATCGAGACCGATCGTTTCGCCCGTCCCGGACCCGCCGCTCCCTCGGGTTCCCTACGCTGTGGCCGATCCACTGCGGCCGGCCCGCTCCGGCCGGCCGCGTTCGGTCCGGGATTTTCGAGGGGGAGCCCATGGAGCTCGACGCGTTCATGGAACTGGCCGGTCCACCGATCGGCGCCGCGATCGCGGCGTACGGCGACTCGGTGCTGACGCAGGCGCAGGACGCGGCCGCGACGGCCACCGTGGGCCTGGGCACGCGCATCCTCCAGCGCGTCTGGAACCGGCGCGACCAGCGGCAGCGCGAGGACCTGGAGACCAACGTCCTGGAGGCGGCGGAGGAGGGCGCCGGCGCGGACGCCCAGGGCGCGCTGCGGCAGGCCGTGCGGCGCACGCTCCACCAGGACCCGGAGCTGCTGGCGGAGCTGGCCGCGCTGCTGGCGCGGGCGCAGCCGGCGCCGGTCAGCATCGTGGTGAGCGGCCAGGGGGCCGTCGTCAACACCGGCAGCAACAGCGGGACGATGAGCAGCAGGACCGTCGTCCACCGGGACGGCACCCGGTGACGTCGCCCACCCACCACTTCAGCGGCGCCGGACAGATCGCCAGCTTCAACAGCTCCAACGACGGCCTGATGGTCACCCAGGTCACGACGATCGTGCTGCCCGCCGAGGCGCTGCGCTCCGCGGCCGACACCCCGGCCGTCGACGTCGTCCACCTGCTCCGGCCGAACGGCCGCTTCACCGGCCGGCAGCGGGAACTGGCCGCGCTGCGGGATGTGTTGAGCGCCGAACGCACCGGGCCCGGCGCGGCGACGGCGGTGCTCCACGGGCTGGGCGGGGTCGGCAAGAGCACCCTGGCGCGGCAGTACGCCCAGAGCTTCCGCACCGCGTACGACCTGGTCTGGTGGATCGAGGCGTCCTCCCCGGGGGCCGTGGAGGAGGCCCTGGCCGAGATCGCCCGGCGGCTGAACCCCGTGTGGGCCGGAACCGCGCAGCGGCCGGAGCTGACCGCCTGGGCGCTGGCCTGGTTCCAGCACCACACGAACTGGCTGCTGGTGTACGACAACGTCGAGGACCCGGCGCTCCTCGCGCCGTTCCTGGGCAGCCTCACCGGCGGGCACCACCTGGTCACCACCCGGCTCGCCGACGACTGGGACGCGGTCGGCGTCGACTCCGGCGACGCGCTGCTCGCGCTCGACGTCCTCCCGCAGGAGCAGGCGGCCGAGCTGCTGTGGTCCTGGGTCTCCGAGTGGGACGGGTCCGACGAGTCCCGCTGGGAGGTCGGGCAGCTGGCCCGGGAGCTCGGCGGCCTCCCGCTCGCCCTCGACCAGGCGGGCGCCTACCTGCGCCGGACCCGCACCACGGTCGCCGCCTACCGCGGCCGGCTCGGGCTCCAGCTGTCCAGGACCCCGGCGGGCCGGGACCCGCAGCGCACCGTCGCCAGGGTCTGGCAGGTCACCCTGGCGGCGGTCGCCGAGGACGACCCGGTCGCGGTCGACCTCCTGCACGCCCTGGCCTGGCTCGACGCCGACGGCTGCCCGCGCGACCTGGTGTACCGGCTGGCCCCGGACGAGATCGCGGCCGACGACGCGCTCGGCGTCCTGCACGCCTACAGCATGATCGGCTACGCCTGGCGCGACGTCCGGGTGCACCGGCTGGTCCAGGGCGTGCTGCGCGCCGACGCCCTCGCCCGGCGCCCGGCGGGGACCGCTCCCCGGGGCCGGCACGAGGCCGAACAGGCCCTGCTGCGGACCGTGCGTCCGGCCGGGCCCGACCAGGACGCCGACGCCGCCGAGCTGGCCCGCCTGGTCGGCCAGGTCCGCGCCCTGGCCGCGACCGACCCCCGGGACAGCTGCGACACGGCGGTGTTCAAGCTCTACGCCGACACCGCGCTGCACCTGGAGGCCCGGGGACAGACCGCCTGGGCGCTGCCGCTGTACGAGGGGTACGACGCCCAGATCCGGCACGGGTTCGGGCCCGAGCACCCGTTCGCGCTGGTGGCCCGCTCCGCGGTCGCCCGGGTCCACCTGGCGACCGGCCGGCCCGACCGGAGCATCGACATTCTCGGCCCGCTCCTGGAGCAGAGCCTGCGGGTCCACGGCCCCGGGCACCTCACCACCCTCAACATCCGCAGCAACCTCGCCTCCGCCCACCAGGCCCGCGGCAGCGTCCAGCGGGCGATCGAGGAGTACGAGAAGGCCGCCGACGACAGCCGGGTCGCCCTCGGCCCGGACCACCTCAGGACCCTCACCCTGCTGAGCGACCTGGCGGGTGCCCTGATGTCCCTCGGCCGGACCGACCGGGCCATCGGGATCTACGAGGACCTGATCCGCCGGGACCTCGCCCACACCGAACCCGACGACCTGCCGGGGCCCATGGCCGGGCTCAACGGCCTACGGCTGCGCAACAACCTCGCCGGGGCGTACGAGACCACGGGCCGCTACCGGCAGTCGATCGCCCTCTACCAGGAGGTGCTGGCCGACTTCGAGGAACTCGTCGGCTCCGAACACCCCGACACCCTCAGCTGTCTGAGCAACCTCGGCTACACCCACGACGCGGCCGGCGACCTGGAACGGGCCAGGGAGATCTACCAGGACGTCCTGACCCGGCGTGCGGACGCCCTGGGCGAGGAGCACCCCGACACCCTGCTCAGCCGGAGCAACCTCGCCTACCTCTGCCTGACGAGCGGTGACATCGCGACCGGGTTCGACCTCTGCCGCACGACGCTGGCCCAGCGCACCGGTGTGCTCGGCCCGGAACACCCCGACACCCTGGTCAGCCTCTCCATGCTGGCCTCCGCCCACGACGCGGCCGGCGAGCCGGAACGGGCGCTCCCCCTGTTCGAGGAGGCCCTCCGCCTGCGCCGCGAGGTCCTCGGCCCGCATCACCCGGACACGCTGCGCAGCGCCGGGAACCTCGCCTCCGCCTACCACGGGCGGGGCGAGTCCGCCCGGGCCGTCCCGCTGTTCGAGACCGTGCTGGCCGAACAGGAGCGGGTGCTCGGCCCGGAGAGCCGCGACACCGTGCTCACCCGCAACAACCTCGGGGTGGCCTGCCGGGGCGCGGGCGACCTGGAACGGGCACGGTCGCTGCTCACCACCGTGCTGGAGCAGCGCACCCGGCTGCTGGGCCCGGACCACCCGGACACCCTCGGCAGCCGCGCCGCCCTGGCCCGGGTGCACGAGGCGGCGGGCGACCTCACCGGGGCCGTCGAGGGGTACCGGGCCGCCCTCGCCGGACTGACCGGGGCGGTCGGGACGGACCACCCCGTCTCCGTCGTGGTGGCGGGCCTGCTGGCCGAAGCGCTGCGCACGCGCGACGATCCCCGTCCGCGGCAGTAGCCCGACGGGTCGGCAGCCCGGCGGGCTGATCTCCTGCGGGCTGGCCCGCACGTCCTGATCGTCGCGGGCCCCGTCCGCAGGGGCCCGGCCGGCCGCCGGCCGGGCTCCGCCCACGCCCCGGTCAGGACAGGTAGTCCTCCAGCCCGCCGTCGCGCCGGGTGTCCAGGGTCACGCAGTGGAAGCCGCCGCCGAGCGCCCGGGAGTGCCGCAGCCGGTGCGGCAGGACGGTGATCCCGGCGTGCTCCAGCTGCTTGATCAGGCTCTCCTGGCCGGACTCGACGATCGCGGTGTCCGGGGAGACCATCAGCAGGTTCATGCTGATCCAGCTCTCGCTGAGCGCGTGCTCGGGCGTGTCCCCGGTGGGCTCGGCCGGCGGGCACCACAGGATGTCCCAGCCCTTCAGCGGCGCCGGGACGGTCTCCGGGCTGATCCGCTCGGGGTTGAGCAGCACCAGCCCCGGCCGCAGCAGCGCGATGGTGCTGTCGATGTGGGTGTACCCGTAGATGTCGCGCAGCGGGTGCAGCCGCAGGCCCCCGTCACCGAGCAGGCCGAGGGTGGACTCCAGCCACCGCAGGCCGAGTTCGTTGCCGCTGCGGGAGACCTGGTAGAACACGTCCCGGCCGAGCCGCAGCACGTTCGCGGCGTCGAAGACCGGCTCGGCCTCGCCCAGCAGCGGCAGCCCGTCCGCGTCGGACTCGAAGAGCTCGTCGCCCAGCCGCGGCCGGGGGGCGGCCACCCAGCGCGCGCCGCGGCGCAGGTAGTCCTGGAAGAGCCCGCGCAGGCCGAACACCTCGAAGTAGCGCTGCCGCATCGGGCTCGCCACCTCGATCAGCGTCTCGCCGACCACCAGGGTGAGGTCCCGCGGACAGTAGGAGTGGAAGCCGCCGTCGGCCTCCCAGAGCGGGGAGGCGAACCCGGCCGCGTGGTCGACCGCCTCGGGCCGGTGGACGGTGACGCCGAGGCCGCGCAGGGTGGCCACCAGCGCCTCCAGGTCCTCCTCGGTCTCCTCGACGACCTGCTGGGGGTACGGGCCCGCCTCGATCGAGGCGAGGTCGGCGGCACTGGTCTTCGGGAAGCAGGACAGCCAGGAGGACGGCTCGGTCTGCTCGGGCAGCCGGGCGCCGACGGCGGTCCCGACCACGATCTCCCGCAGTGTGGTGAATTCGTCCCAGCTGTGGACCGGACGGGCCGAATCGGACATGACTCTCCCTTGACACGGGTTTGGGGAAACGCGGAAAGGACGGCGGACGCGACGGCTCGGAACCGCGCGGCTTCGAACCGCACCACAGGACGGCAGCGCCCGGTGGACTCCGAAGGACCGCGGGCCGTCGGCGGAGCGGGGTCCCCCGAACATGCGGAAAACAGCGCCGGAAATCGGGACGGATTGATCGCCGGAGCGGCTCCCGCCGACCACGGCGTTACGGGAAATCACCGGCCGGGCAGCCGAATTCGCCTTTCGGAGGGCCGGGATCGCCTGTCAAGCTACCCGGACGACCGACGGCGGCGCAAGGACCGTGATCGGCACCGAACGCGCCGCCGCGCCGGGCCTCCGGTCGGCCCGTCCGTTGTTCAACTCCCCCGCGCCGAGGCTGATCAACACCCGGGCGAGGGCCCGAAAGCCGACCCCGGGAGCCGACCCGGGCGAGGGCCGGCGGCCGGCCCGGACGCGGTGCCCGTGGGACCGGCCGTCGCCACCGGGCCCCGCACGCCGGGGCTCACCACCGCCAGGCCCGGCGGATCCGGCTCCCGCCCGCCAGGGCCAGCAGCGCCCCGCCCGCCGCAGCGACCCCGGCCACCGCCAGGTTCTGGCGCTGCGCCCGGCGCCGGCCGGCGGCCTCCGCCCGGGCGGAGGCCGCCAGGAAGGCCCGCTCGACCCCGGCCGCGGCCAGCTCGCCGGCCGCCACCCGCCGCTTGAGCTGCTCCAACCGGACACCCCGGCAGAGCAGTTCGGGGTCCTGGTCGGCGGCCTCCCAGCCCCGGGCGGCCGCCGAGAGCCTGCGCTGCTCGCCCAGCGCCTCGCGGCCCTCCGCCAGCCACCCGCGCAGCCGGGGCCAGGCCTGGGGCAGCGCGTGGTGGGACAGCTCGACGGTGTCCCGGTCCACCACCACGAGCCGGGCCCGGACCAGCCGTTCCATCACCTCGGGCACGCCGGGATCGTCGAACTCGGCCCGCCGGACCGGCTTGCGGGTGCCCTCGTCGCCCCCCGGCACCAGGTCTCCCCCCGATAAGAGCCCGCCGCCCGGCGTCAGCCCGTCGCCCAGCGCCGTCGCGCCGCCGGCCGCGTCCTCGCCGGCACCGAGCAACTCCCCGCCGAGCCGCAGGAACACCGCCCGCGCCCGGGCCTGGCCGGCCGGGTCCAGCCCGTTGTACAGCGACTCCGCCGTCCGGGCCAGCGCGCCCTCGAAACCTCCGGTCGCCTGGAAGCCGGCCAGGGTGAGGGCGTTGCCGCTGCGCCGCCGCCAGGTCTCCAGCAGTGCCGTGGACACCAGCGGCAGCGCGCCCGGCTGCTGCGCGGCGGTCGAGATGAGGACGGCCAGCAGGGCGCCCTCGACGGTACAGCCGGACCGCAGGGCCGGCTCGGTGATCGCCCGCCGCAGCTCGTCCGGAGCCGGACGCCCCACCGACAGCACCGCGTTCCGGCCGGCCTCGGCCAGCCCCGAGTGCTCGGCGAACAGCGGCCCGCACTGGTCCGAGCGGAGCACCAGCACCACCCGGCACCGGGCCGGCGCCGCCACCGGCAGCCCCTCCGGCGCCTGCCTCGCCGCGCCCGCGGCGGTCGCCACCAGCGCGTCCAGGAAGCGCGCCCGCTCGGCGGCGTCCCGGCAGCGGGTGCGCAGCTGCTCGCCCTGGTCCACCACCAGCACCGGGTCGCCGGCCGTCGGCCCCGAGGCGCCCGGCGCGCTCTCCCCGACTCGCTGCCCGAGCCGGGCGAGCGCGAGCGCGTACGCCTCCATCGGTCGTTCGCCGGGAGTCAGCAGCGCCACCGGGACACCGCCGTCGGCCGGGGGCCGGCCCGCTCCGCCCCCGGCCCCGGTTCTCCGCCCGGCCGCCGCGCCGGCGCCCGGAGCCCCGCCGAGCCGGGCCAGCAGACCGGCTCTGACCAACGAGGACTTGCCCGCCCCGGACGGCCCGGAGAGGATCACCAGCCTCCGTTCGGCCAGCAGGGCGGCCAGCCGGTCCAACAGCGCCTCGCGGCCGAAGAAGCGCTCGGCGTCGGCCGCCTCGAACGCGGCCGCACCCGGGTAGGGGGCGCTTCCGGCGTCCTGGGAGCGCCGCCGGGCCGCGGTGTCGGCGGCCAGTTCGGCGGCGAGCAGCTGCCAGCGGTGCCGCCACTCCCGCACGTCCCCGCCGCAGGCCTGCACATAGGCGACGGTGACGGCGAGGCTGGGCAGCCGCCGGCCGCCCGCGGCCACCGACAGGCTGGCCGCCGAACAATGGGCCCGCAGGGCGAGTTGACGGTACGGCGGACTTCCGGCGCGTTCCCGCAGGGCCCGAAGATCGCCCGCGAAGCGCAGCAGCGGCCCGTCCCCGGGGTCCAACGGACTTTCCCGACGCGGCACTACGGCCCCCTTCTCCGTTGATGCGGTGTCCTGAAACCTTGAGTGCCCACGCGCCACACGCGCCGCGTGCGCCTCGTGTCCATCCCCCGGTTATTCATCATGCGCAGCACCCGTTGGCGTCAAACAATGGTGCGCGCGGGTCGGTTGTTCCGAGTTGATGTTCAATGTCCAGCCGTACGGCGCCGAACAAAGCCGGTGGGATAGAACCGGACCCCGCAGCCTTCGGCGACTTCGGAGACATCCATGAAGTTCACGCGGTACTGCCGTTCCCTCCTGTCCACACCCGCGATGGCAGTGGAGCGGTACACCAAGAGCCATCAGTCCGGGGCCGACATCGCCATGGTCGATCTGGAGGATTCGGTCCCACCCGCCCGAAAGGAGGAGGCCCGTCGACTGGCCGAGGAGTTCTTCGCGCTCCCGTCCGCCAAGCTCGCGCGCAGCGCGGTGCGCATCAACACCCTGTCCGGACCGGACGGGCTGCGCGACCTGATCGCCATCGCCCGGTACCGCGTCAAACCGGACCTGGTCCTGATCCCGATGGCGGAGTCCCCCCGGGACATCGAGATCGCCGCCGGCGCGCTCGCCGCGGACTGCCCGGAGACGGAGTTCCTGGCGGTCGTGGAGACCCCGCTGGGCATCGAGCACGCGCCCGCCATCGCGGCCGCCGGACACCGGCTGCGCGGGCTGGTCTTCGGCTCGGCGGACTACGCCTTCGCGGTCGGCGCCCGGCTCTCCTGGGAGGCCCTGGCCCACGCCCGCGGCCGGGTGGTCAACAGCGCCCGAGCCGCGGGGGTGGAGGCGATGGACGCGCCGTTCTTCGAGGTCTCCGACCTCGTCGGGCTGCGCCGGGAGGCCGGGCTCGCCCGGGACTTCGGGTTCAGCGGCAAGATCGCCGTCCATCCGCGCCAACTCGCGCTGATCAACGAGCTGTTCAGCCCGGGCGAGGAACTGCTGGAGCGCGCCCGCCGGGTGGTCGCGGCCGGTCTGGAGAACGGCCGTTCGGTCACCGTGGTGGACGGGGTGATGGTCGGCATGCCGTTCTTCGAGGCCTCGCAGCGTCTGATCGAGCAGTTCGACCCGCCCCGGCCCGACGGTTCGCACCACACGCAGCACCCCCACCGCGCACAACACGCGCAACAGGCACAACACGCGCAACACGCGGAGTACCAACCGCAGGGCCACGAGCCCACCGACCCCCCCGAACCACGCGACGGAGAAGTGACGATGACCGAAGAATCCATCCTCGGCCCGCGCCGGTACCGCAACGCCGAAGCCATGCTGGCGAGCGCCGACCCGGTCTGGCAGGCGGCCGCCGCCAACGGCCTGATCGGCATCACCGCGGACTCCGAGTCCAACAACCGGCTGATCGTCCGCGAGACCGGCCACGAGTTCGCCAACATGGTCTCCTGCTCGTACCTGGGCCTGAACAACCACCCCGCGGTCCTGGCCGGCGCGGTGGACGCGCTGACCGAATCCCGCAGCACCTCGCTGGTCCTCTCCACCACCCGGATCCGGCACAACCTGCTGGTGCGGCTGGAGGAGGAGCTCGGCGAGCTGTTCGGCGCGAACATCCTCCCGGGGGCGTCCTGTACCACGCTCACCGCGGGCATCCTGCCGCTGATCGCCTCCGGCCACCTGGACGGCACCTGTCAGGGCGGCGGCGGCCCCCGGGTGATGGTCTTCGACCGCTTCTGCCACTTCTGCATGGCGTACATGAAGCCGGTCTGCGCGGACGAGTCGCTGGTGCTGACCTGCCCGCACAATGACCTGAACTACCTGGAGGACATCTGCCGCAAGTACCCGCGGGTCGCCTATGTCGCCGACGGCGCCTACTCGATGGGCGGCACCGCGGCCCTCGACGGGCTGCTCGAACTCCAGGACCGTTACGGGCTGTTCCTCTACATCGACGACTCCCACTCGCTGTCCATCGCGGGCGAGCGCGGCGAGGGCTACGTCCGCTCCCGGCTGGAGATGAACCCGCTGACGGTGATCACCGCGAGCCTCGGCAAGGCCTTCGGCACCAGCGGCGGCGTCGCGATGCTCGGCAACCGGGAGCAGTTCGAGTTCCTGCACCGGCACGCCGGCCCGATCGGCTGGTCGCAGAACATCCCGCTGCCGATGGTCGGCGCCTCGCTGGCCAGCGCCGCCATCCACCGCTCCCCCGAACTGGCCGACCTCCAGGCGAAGCTGGCCCGCAACATCGAGCTCTTCGACGAGTTGCTGCCGACCACCTTCGCGGGCAACGGCCTGCCGGTGCGCCGGGTCGACGTCGGGGAGGCCGAGCGGGCCGTCAAGCTGTCCGCCCAGCTCTTCGAGCGCGGCTTCTACAGCTCCGCGGTGTTCTTCCCGATCGTGCCCAAGGGCGAGGCCGGGCTGCGGCTGATGCTGCGCGCCGACATGGACGAGCAGCTGATCCGCGAGTTCGCCGGCCACGTCAAGGAACTCACCGCCGACCTCTAGGACCTGGGAGCAACCGCGATGGACGCAACCGAACCGGCCGGCTACCGGCTGATCGGCGAGCGCCGCTACCGCGAGGTGGTCGGGCGCTACTACGAGGAGTTCGAGGTCGGCGAGGTGGTCGAGCACCGCCCCGGGCGGACCGTCACCGAGCTCGACAACGTGCTGATGAGCATGCTGAGCATGAACGACGCCCCGCTGCACATCGACGCCGCCTACAGCGCGCACACCCCCTGGGGGAAGCCGATCGTCTCCAGCCTGGTGACGCTCAGCATCGTCGGCGGGATGACCGCCCGCTCGACGAGCGGGCGCACCATCGCCAACCTGGGCTGGGAGAACATCCGGATGACCCACCCGGTGTTCGCCGGCGACACCCTCTACGCGGAGACGGAGACCCTCGCCAAGCGGCTCTCCGAGAGCCGCGCCGGGCAGGGGATCGTGCGCTGCCGCACCACCGGGACGAAGTCCACCGGCGAGGTCGTGGTGGTGTTCGAACGCAGCTTCCTCGTCCCGCTGCGCGGCCACGGCCTGGACGAGGTCGCCGGGTACTGACCCGGCGCCGGGCCCGACGGTCTCCAC
>NZ_JBHXEM010000203.1:0-10389 GCF_042724755.1 Kitasatospora sp. NPDC127067
CTCCGGCTGAGGGGGCGGGGCCCGGCTTCCGCGTGCCGGGTACGCGGGGCCCCGAGGGCGTTCCGAGGGCGTTCCGAGGGCGCTCCAAGGAGGTTCCGGGGGAGGTGCGGCCGGTGATGGCCGCACCCCGGCATTCCTCGTGTCAGATACCGGCCGCCCCGGCCAGCGCCGCGGCGAGGTCGTCGGCCAGCGCCGACACCGTCGCCGCCTCGAAGGCGTGCTCGTTGTACCGCAGCCAGCACCGCAGCGCGCCGTCCGGCTGCTCGGTGACCGCCAGCTCCGGGACGTGCCGGTCACCGCCCGGCAGCGGGTACGGCACCGTGGCGTTGCGGGGCAGCTCCCAGGCCGCGCAGGCCACCCCCGGCAGCTGGGCCGGCGCACTCCAGCTCTCGTACCTCAGCCAGGCCGCGAACGGCACCAGCGGGCTGAACTCCGCGAACGGGTAGAGCTGGTGGTCGAGCGCGGCGGTGGCGGCGGACCGGACCCGGTCGAGCAGTTCGGCGAAGCCCGGCGCGCCCGACACGTCCACCCGCACCAGCAGCGACTGCACGAAGCAGCCGACCGCCCGCTCCGCCTCCGGCCTGGTCCGGCCGGGCACCGGCGTCATGAGGACGAGGTCCGGCTGTCCGCTGCGGGCGGCCAGCAGGCCGCTCCAGACCGCCGCCACCGCGAGGAACGGCGTGGCCCCCAGCTCCGCCGCCCTGGCCCGCAGCGCGTCCGCCGTCTCCGGGGGCACCGTGAACGCGTGGGCGGCGCTCAGCACCACCTCGGTGTGGTGGCGCCCCGGGAAGGGGTTGATCGCGGCGGGCGCGTCCGCGAGCGCCGTCGCGAAGTGCGTCCGGGACGCCGGCCAGTGGGCGTTCGACCACTCCGCCAGCTCGCGGTACTCCGGGCCGGGCCGGGCGGTCGGCACCCGGCGCCCGTGGCGCAGCGCCGAGTACGCCACCCCCAGCTCGCGCAGGAGCACGCCCAGCGACCAGCCGTCGCTGACGAGGTGGTGGACGGCCAGCAGGACGACGTGGTCCTCCGGCCCGCGGCTCACCACGGCCAGTCTGGTCATCGGCCCCGCGGCGACGTCCGTCAGCCGGTCGCGCACGGCGACCAGCCGCGCCGACACCTCGTCGTCGCTCGCGCCGGGCGCCTCCACCAGCACCACGTCCGCGTGCGGTTCGTCGTCCAGGACGGCCCGCAGCACCCCCGGTTCGGCGCCGGGCACCGGGACGAACCTGGTCCGCAGCGCGGGATGGCGGCGGATCGCCTCGTGCAGGGCGTCGGCCAGGATGTCCGTCCGCAGGCCCTCCGTCACCCGGAACATCACCGCCACCGCGCCGACGTTGCGGCCCGGGGCCTCGGCCATCCAGCGCAGGAAGTTCTCCTGCTGGGAGGTGAGCGGCAGGTCGTGCGGCTGGGCGCGCAGCGAGCGGAGGAAGTCCGACACCTCGGCCCCGGACCGCTCCGCCGACCCGGCCGCCGAGGCTTCGGCCCGCTCCAGCCAGGCCGCCTGGGCGCGGAGCGAGGGGCGCTCGAAGACCAGCGCCGTGCGAGCCGCCACGCCGAACTCGGCGGAGATCGCGGCGGCCAGCTGGACCGCGCGGAACGAGTCCCCGCCGAGGGCGAAGAACTCCTCCTCCACCGCCCGGACCGGGCGTCCCAGCACCGTCCGCCACAGGCCGGCCAGGGCGAGCTCCCGCTCCGTCTGCGGGGCCCTTCCCGTCACCGGGGCGGGCTCCTCGAACGCGGTCCGCAGCTCGTGCTTGACCACCTTGCCGCTCGGGTTGCGCGGCAGGGAGTCCAACACCAGGATGCGCACCGGCAGTTCGGGTCGGGCGAGCCGCTCGCTCAGGAACAGCCGCAGACCGTCGGCATCGATTCCGCCCGGCAGCGGGACCACCGCGGCGACCGGCACCTGGCCCATCACCGGATGCGGCAGGCCGAGCGCGGCCGCGTCGGCGACCTGCGGGTGCTCGTGCAGCACGGCCTCGATCCGCAGCGTCGAGACCTTCAGCGCACCGGACTTGACGATGTCGCTCTCCCGGTCGACCAGATGGAGGAAACCGTCCCCGTCCAGCCTGCCGAGGTCGCCCATGCGCACCCAGCCGTCGCGGAAGACGCTGTCGGAGGCCGCCCCGGCGTATCCGCGCGGCGGCCCGGGCTGACGCAGCCAGATCTCGCCGGTCCCGCCGGGCGGCACCGGCTCCCCGGCCTCGTCCAGGATCCGCAGGTCGGCCGGGTCGGTCGGGCGGCCCACCGAGCCGGGGCGGCCGGGATCCACGATCGCGGAGATCTGGGCGGGGGAGGCCTCGGCCGAGGTGTAGGTGTTGACGACCGTCGCCTTCGGCAGTGCGGCGCTCAGCCCGGCGGCGACGGCCGGCGGGAGCGCGGCGGCGGTGGAACCGACCAGCAGGACGCTGCCGAGGTCCCGGCGGCCGGCCGTCCCGGAGTTCAGCAGTTCCACCGCCATCGACGGCACGAGGAAGACCGTGCCCGCGCCGAACTCCTCGACCACCCGCCCGAATTCCTCCGCGTCGAAGCGCGGCAGGCAGATCGTCGTGGGCTGCGCGGTCAGCGCGTTCACCAGAACCGCCTGGGCGGCGTTGGTGCCGACCGGGAAGGCGTGCACCGCGTGCCGTGAGTGCGCGTACGGGCGGGGCCGGGGGTTGAGGACCAGGCCGGCGGTCAGGCTCGCGTGCGCGGCCCGGACGCCCTTCGGGGTGCCGGTGGTGCCGGAGGTCCCGATGATCTGGGCCAGGTCGCCGGGGGCGACCCGGTGCGGCGGCTCGATCGCGTCCGGGCCGTTGAGCGATGGGTCGAGCGGAGCGCCGAGGCCGTCGAGCGCGAAGGTGGGCAGCGTGGTGCGCGGGCCGTTCCCGGCGACCGCCCAGCGCGCCCCGGCCGCCTCGACGAGCCGCTCCACATCGGCCGGGGCCAGGTCCTCGCGGATCACCAGCCCGGCCGCGCCCGCGTAGTGGGCGGCCAGGAACGCCACGGCGTACGCGTCCCACTCCCGGTTGGTGAACAGCAGCGCCACCGTGTCCCCGGGGCGAACGCCCGCCCGGGCCAGCCCGTGCGCGGCCCGCACCGCCCGCTCGCGCCACCGGCCGTAGCTGAGGCTCCCGCCGCCGGGCACGAGCAGCGCGGTGCGTTCCGGATGGAGCGCGGCCCGGTGGTCCAGGAGTGCCGGAAGCGTGAGCGGGACGGGGACGGGCTGGGCGCTGATGACGACTCCCGGGGGGCTTTCGGAGCGCGGCGGACCGATGCCGGAGGAAGATCGGCCGCTGATTGGTCCAGACCGTATCGGAACGGTGAAGGCGGGCGCCAGATCCGTTCACAGTTCGTCACGACCCTTGGCGCGCGGGCCCGGAGCGCCGCGCCGCCGGGGTCAGGAGGGCGGCCCCGGCTGCTCCGGCCAGCCCGCCGTCAGGCGTCCGCGCTCCTGCCACTGCCGTACCCCCGGCCCGTCCGGGGCGCCCCGGTGGCAGAACTCCTCCAGCCGGGCGCACCGGGTGAGCATGGCGGCCCGGCGCCGCGGCCAGGGCGGCACCGGCTGCCCGTAGGCGTCGAAGAGGTGGTGCAGGGCGCCCGCCCGGGCCGGGTGGTGCATGCGGACGATCCACTCGCACCAGGCCAGGTCCTCCACCGGCTCGCCGAGGTGGGCGAACTCCCAGTCCAGCAGGCCGGTGACGGCGAAGGTCGCCGGGTCCAGCAGCAGGTTGTTGGGCCCGAAGTCCCCGTGCACCAGTACCGACCCCGGGGGCGCCGGACCGTCGCCGGCCACGCCGGGGTCGACGGCCTGGAGCCGTCGCAGCACCCGCCCGCAGGCGGCCAGGACCTGCGCGCCGTGCCCGGCGTCCAGCAGGTCCTGCGCGGGCACTCCCGGCAGGTGGCCGAGCGTGATGGCGCCCGGCTCGGTGCCGAGCACCGGGGGAACCGGCAGCAGCCCGTGCAGCAGGGTCAGCAGCCGGTGCTCGCGCCGGCGCCGCTCCTCGGCGTCCGGCCCTTCATAGCGTTTCACCACGACGGTGCCGTCGCCCGCGGTGCGGTTGGTGTATCCGTGCGGGAGGGGCCGCAGCCCGGACGGGCCCTCGTTCACCCCCGCCACTCCTCGGCCAGCAGTCCGAGCACCATCTGGTCCACGAACTCCCCGTACGCCCAGGCGGCTTGGCGCAGCCGCCCCTCGACGGTGAAGCCGACGCCGGTGGCGGCCCGGAGCATCGGGGCGTTGTCCGCCAGCGTCTCCAGTTGCAGGCGGCGCAGGCCGAGCACCGGGAAGGCGTAGTCGCAGAGCACCCGCAGGACGTCCGGTGCGAGCCCGCGGCCCCGGTGGCCCGGCAGCAGGGCGAGGCCCACGTGGGCGCTGCGGTTGTGGGCGTCGATGCCCCACAGCAGCGCCTCGCCGGCCAGCTCCCCGGAGGCGGTCTCGACCACGGAGAAGCACGCCGCCTCGTCGGACGGCCCGGTGACCGCGTACGGGGAGTCCGCCGAGCCCGGGGGGATGGGCCGCCAGGGGCGGGAGTCGGCCCGCGAGCGGGTCGCCACGTCGTCGTACAGCTCGGCCAGGAGCACCGGGAGGTCGGCGTCGTGACGGGCCCGGAGGGTGATGCGAATGCCTTGTAACATGTCACATGTTTACCATTGGTGGGACTGCCGCGCCCAACGGGTTTTCCGGAGCCGACCGGCGTTGATCGCGGTCCTCCGCGTCCGTCGCCTCGGCTCGCCGGCCCGAGCCCCTCCGGGGCGGCGGCCACCGCGAGGGCGACGGCTCCGGCCACCCGCCCTCAGGACCCCGGAGCCCGCGAGTCGGCCGACGCCTGTGGCCTCGTCACGTGTTCGCCTCGCCCATCACGGCGTTCTCGTGGACCGGGCGGTGCAATGGTGGCAGTAGACGACATCGACCGGCCCACCGGACCGGGCCCGTGCCACGGCCCGCGCACACGACACGGCGGACAGCACGCCGAGGGCGAGCAGCACCACGCCCGCAGCGTGCCCACGGAGCAGCGGTTTCGCGGCCAGGACGAGGAGCAACACCGCCGCCAGGAACCGCACGACACCCCGGCCCCGGAGCACGGGCCGATATCGCTCGCGGAACACGGTGAGCTCTGTCGTCTCCTCGCACCGCGGGCAGCCCGTCCCGCCGCCTCCGCCGGCCTGCGCCGTATCGAACAACAGCTCATCCGTCACACGGCAACCCTACGGCTCACGGCCAGGGCGGCTCGACCCCGTCGCTCAAGTCGGGCCGTCGAACCGGATGTCACCCGGTGGGGCCGGGTGGCCGCCCTCGGCGGAGCTCGCCCCCGATCGAGGCGGCCGGGCGGACCTGTGCTGTGATGGGGGTCCGATCAGCCAAGGAGGACGTCGTGACCGTCGAGTCGCACGAGGACTGCGGTCCGGTGTACACCCTCAGCCCGGACGAGCCGATGTTCGTGTCGAAGCGTGTGCGTCGCGGGCAGCCCGTCGTGAGCGTCTACCTCGACGAGGACGGCGACTGGCAGGCGTTCTCGGCGACCGAGCCGCGCTGGTGGAAGGGCGGCCCCAGGCTGGTCCATGCCGCGCACCTGCTGGAGAGCGACCCCTCGATGGCCGGCCTGCCGGCGCTGCCGCTGAATCACTGGGCGACGCGTGAGGACGCCTCGTCGACGGCGTGGCAGGTCTTCCGGGGCTGACCGGGCCCGCGGCGGCCCCGGAGCTCTCGCCCGGCCCGCCCCGACGCGCCGACGACCTGTGGGCGGACATGTGATCTCCCTGTCCGGTATGGAAAGTTGTCGCTCGTCCGGGCCCGTCGGCGTAGAGTGGGAGGGTGTCAGCTGATCTTGGAGACCGACCGAAGCCCAAGCCGTTCGATGAGTGGCGGGACATCTATGACGTCCTTGAACAGGTGCGGCAGCGGCCCGGCATGTTCGTGCGCAACGGCTCGCTGGACGACTTGGGCCTGCTTTTCTCGGGGTACGGCCTTGCCCTGCGGATTCACGGGATCGACGAGCGGTTGGATTTCGATCCGGTCGGCCCGTTCCAGCAGTGGCTGTGCTGGACGCGCGGTTGGCCGATGAGCCTCAGCTGGTACGAGTTCATCGAGCGGAACGCTGGTGCGGTTCCGCCGCTGGAGGCGTTCTTTCAGCTGCTCGACGAGTGGCGGGCGAGCGTGGCCGCCGAGAACTCGGCAGCAGCGGAAACGGCTCCCTGACAGGCCGTTGAACGGACACTTGCCCCGGGACTTCGATTACGCGGGGAAGAAGGTCGTCGTCATCGGCAGCGGCGCCACGGCCGTGACCCTCGTCCCGGCGATGGCGGGCACGGCGGAGCACGTGACGATGCTGCAGCGCTCCCCGTCGTACGTCTTCTCGCTGCCGTCGACCGACCGGATCACCGCGTGGCAGCGGAAGATCCTGGCGGCGCCCCTGGTGCACCGGATGACCCGCAGGCGCAACATCGGGCTGCAGCGCCTCCTCTTCAACGCCTCCCGGCGCTTCCCCCGGGCCGTGCGCGGGCTGCTGCTGGCGGGCGTGCGCCGCGGGGTCGGCAAGGGCTTCGACATGACCCACTTCAGCCCGAGGTACGACCCGTGGGACGAGCGGCTGTGCGCGGTACCCGACGGCGACCTCTTCACGGTGCTCCGCGAGGGCAGGGCCTCCGTGGTCACGGACACCATCGAGACCTTCACCGCCACGGGCATCAGGCTCGCGTCCGGCCGGGAGCTGGCGGCGGACGTCGTCGTCACGGCCACCGGCCTGAACCTGCAGGCCCTCGGCGGCGCGTCGATCAGTGTCGACGGCGAGGTGCGCGGCCTGCACGACGTCTGCACGTACAAGAGCGTCATGCTGGAGGGCATCCCCAACCTGGCGTGGGTCTTCGGCTACACCAACGCCTCGTGGACCCTGAAGGTCGACGTCGCCGCCGCCTACCTGGTGCGGCTGCTGAAGCACATGGACGCCACCGGCCGCACCGTCGACCGTGCGGCCAACGCGACCGGGGCCGGCGTCGTCGACGAGCTCTCGTCGGGCTACATCCGGCGCGCGAAGGACGCGATGCCGCGCCAGGGACGGGACTTCCCGTGGCGGATGGTCATGGACTACCGGCACGACAGGAAGGTCCTGCTCTCCGACCCGATCGAGGACGGCGTCCTCCGGTTCACCGGCGCCCCGGACGGCGGTTGATCCGCCACCGGGTTCCCGGGAGTTCCGGACGGGTGGGCCCCGGTGGACGGTACGCCGTTCACCGGGGCCCACCGGGTGTCATGCGAGCGGGACCTCCAACTGCCGGGCCAGGTCCGCGACCAGGGCGTCCAGCCAGCCCCGGACGGTGCCCGGGTCGAACAGGTCGGCGTCGTACTCGACCTGACCCAGGTAGCCGTCGGCGTCCGGGGTGAGCGAGAACGCGCAGTCGGCGCGGGCGGAGTGGCCGGGGATGTCCTCGATCTCGACGGTCAGGCCGGGGAGGTCGAGGGTGATGGGCGGGGTGCTCTGGACGGCGAGCACGATCTGCGGGTACCCGACGGGCATGGGGACGCCGCGCTCCCGCAGCGGTTCGACCAGCAGGCCGAACGGCATCAGGGAGTGGTCGAGGGCGGAGGCGATCGCCTCGGCGGCGCGGTCCACCAGGCCCGCGAACCCGCGCTCGCCCCGGGTCGGCACCAGGATCGGCATGCTGCTGGTGAGCAGGCCGACCACCTGCTCGTCGACCGGCCGCCGGCGGTTGGCGTTGGAGAGCAGGATCAGCACCTCCGGCGCGCCGCTGAGCGAGCCGAGCAGCCGGGCGAACGCGGCGACCACGACGGCCGAGGCGGTGGTGGAGCGCGCGGCGGCGTAGCGCCCGATCTCCTCGGCCACGACCGCCGGGATCCGGAACTCGGCCGTCTCACCGTGCCCGGAGCGCCGTTCGGGACGGGGCCGGTCGGTGGGCACGTCCACCGAGAGCGAGGCGCCGCCGAGGGCCTTCGCCCAGTGGTCGGCGGCCGCCGCCATGGAGGCCCGGTTGACGACCGTCCGCTCCCAGCAGGCGTGGTCGGTCATCCGGCCGGCCTCTCCCGGCAGCGGCCCGCCCGTGCGGTAGAGCGCGCTCAGGTCGGCCAGCACGGTGGCCAGCGACCAGCCGTCGAGCGCGATGTGGTGGATGGTCAGCAGCAGCACCCACTCCTGCGCCGCCGGGCGCAGCAGTCGGGCGCGCAGCAGCGGGGGCGCCGTCAGGTCGAACGGGCGGCCGACCTCGGCCTCCAGGGCCGCGGCGAGGGCCGCGTCCCGTTCGGCGGGGGCGAGCCCGCGCAGGTCCTCGACCGGGACGTCCAGCGGGGTGTTCGGCAGCACCTGCTGGAGCCCGCCGAGCTCGGTGTCCACGAACCGGGTCCGCAGGCTCTCGTGCCGCTCGGTGACCGCCGTCAGCGCGGCGGCCAGCCGCCCGGGCTCCAGCGGCCCGCGCAGGGTGATCCGCTGGAGGATGTTCCACACCGCGGGGTCGGCCGCGTCGCCGTGGGCCTTGTGCAGCCGCCACTGGGTCACCCCGGCCGGCGCGGCGGACAGCGCCTTTCCAGCGCCGGTCAGGATGGTCAGCAGCCGGTCGCGGTGGGCCCGGACGAGGCCGGTGACCTCCTCGTCCATCGCGCCTGCGGGGGCCAGGTAGCCGAGCCGCTCGCCGGTGGTGCGCAGCACGATCTCGCGTTCGTCGAGCAGGCGCAGCAGCCGCGCCCAGCCGTCCTCCGCCGTGCTCGCCGCGTCCTCTCCTCGAACGTCCTCCGCCGTGCTCACAGGGTCCCCTCCTCGAAGGCCGGGGCCGGGTGCTGCTCGGCGGCCGGTTCGTGGGCGGCCATCGCGCGGACGGTCGGGCGGCGGAAGAAGTCCAGCACGCCGATCCGCAGCCCGGTCTCCTCGCGGACCCGGTTCAGCAGCCGGGTGGCGGCCAGCGAGTGCCCGCCCAGGTCGAAGAAGGAGGTCTCCACCCCGACGGGGCGGCCGAGCTCCTCCTCCCAGAGCCGTTGCACGGTCCGCTCCAGCTCGGTGGCCGGCGCGGCCTGGGGCTCGTCCGCGCCGAGCGGGCGCGGCTCCGGCAGGGCGGCGGTGTCGAGCTTGCCGTGGGCGTTGAACGGCAGGGCGTCGACGGTGGCCCAGAGCCCGGGCACCATGTAGTCGGGCAGCAGGTCGGCCAGCCGGTCGGCGACCCGGGGCAGGTCGGCGGCCGAGCATCCGACGTACCCGGCGAGCACGGTGCCCGCCGCGGTGCGGCGCGCCGTCACGGCGGCGGCGTGCACGCCGGGAACGCCGCGCAGCACGGTCTCGATCTCGCCCGGCTCGACCCGGTAGCCGCGCACCTTGACCTGGCGGTCGGCCCGGCCGAGGTACTCCAGCCGGCCGTCCGGGCGCCAGCGGCCGAGGTCGCCGGTGCGGTAGCCGGGGCCGTCGGGGGTGTCGGTGAAGACGGCGGCGCTCTCCTCGTCGCGGCCGATGTAGCCGATGCCGACCTGGACGCCGAGCGCGTGGATCTCGCCGACCGCTCCGGCCGGCACCCGGCGTCCGGCGGGGTCGCGCAGCACGATCCGGCTGCCCGGGGTCGGGCGGCCGATCGGCGCGTACTCCGGGCCGTCCGGGTCGATCTCGCCGGCCGTCAGCGCGTGGGTCTCGGTCGGGCCGTAGTGGTTGATCAGCCGGCAGCCGGGGTTGCGGCTCAGGAAGGCCCGCAGCCCGGGGGTGACCAGCACCTGCTCGCCGCCCGAGATCAGCTCCCGCAGGTGCGGCACGGGCTCCTCGCCGAGCGCGTCGGCCAGGGCGGCCAGCGGCGTGTACGGCAGGTGGAGCCGCTCGGCCCGGGTGGAGCGGACCACGGCGGCCAGCGCCGTCACGTCGTAGCGGGTCTCCTCCTCGATCAGCAGCAGGGTGCCGCCGCCGGCCAGCGTGGTGAGGATCTCCTGGACGCTGACGTCGAAGCCGCAGGAGGCGTACTGGAGGGTACGGGCCGCGGGGTGGTCGGCGACGTTCCAGGCCACGAAGTGGGCCAGGGCGAGGGAGTGCATCAGCACGCCCTTGGGGCGGCCGGTGGAGCCGGAGGTGTAGAGCAGGTACGCGGGGGCCTGCGCCGAGGGGGCGGGCAGCGGGGGCAGTTCGGCGGCGGCGTCGGCCGGGGCGGTGACGGTGAGCACCGTCGGGACGGTCAGGCCGAGCTCCGCCGGGGCGTCGTCCGTGGTGGTGAGCAGGACGACCGGCGCGCTGTCCTCGACGATCAGCCGGCAGCGCTCGGGGCCCTGCAGCACGTCGACGGGTACGTGGACGGCGCCGAGGCGCAGGATGGCCAGCAGCGCGGCCACCAGGTCGACCGAGCGGGGCAGCAGGACGCCCACCCGGCTTCCCTCGCGGACGCCGGCCGCCTGAAGCCGGCCGGCCAGGTCGTCCGCCCGGGCCAGCAGCGTCCGGT
>NZ_JBHXEM010000204.1:0-10248 GCF_042724755.1 Kitasatospora sp. NPDC127067
CCCCTCGACGACGCGTTCGCTCCGCTCGCTCATGCGCCCACCGCCGCGAGGTGGATCTCCCGCAGCAGGACCTTGCGGACCTTGCCGGTCGGGCCGAGCGGGATGTCGTCGGGGGAGACCGCCAGCACCTTGCGGACGGTCGCGGCGGCGGCCTCGTCCAGGGCGGCGACGACCGCCGCGGTGCGGTCGGCGGCCGGGTCGGCGTCCGCGGCGAGGAGCAGCAGCACGTCGGTGACCACGCGCTCGCCGTCCCGTACCGCGACCACCGTGCAGTCCAGCACGTCCGGGCAGGCGGCCAGCACCCGCTCCTCCGACATGGCCGTGAACAGCCGTTTGCCGCCGCCGAGTTCGACCGAGTCGACGGCCCGGTCCACGTGGTAGTAGTAGCCCTCCTCGTCCCGGTACATCAGGTCCCCGGTGAGGAAGCGGCCGCGCAGCCGGGTGCGGAAGGTGGTGGCCGAGTCGTTCCAGTAGCCGAGCGCCAAGGTGGGTGAGGCGGTGGCGAGTTCACCGACCTCGCCGGGGCCGAGCGGCTCGCCGTCCGGGCCGACCACCTCGCAGTCGACGAAGGCGTGCGGGCGGCCGACGCAGCGGCCGTAGCGCTCGGTGCCGGGGCCGTGGGTGATGAAGAAGTGCGAGTGGCCCATCTCGGTGGAGCCGAGGCCGTCCACGAACAGCGAGCCGGGCAGCCGGGTGCGGCCGGCCCGGGTGACGGTCTCCCGGCTGCCGGTGGCGATCAGGCGGCGGATGTGCACCTCGTGGGCGCAGTCGCCGGTGTTCCACCAGAGCGCGACGGAGCTCAGGTCGCGGGCGGCGAGGTCGTGCCGGGCGAGGTCGGCCCAGGTGGCGGCGAAGCCGATCACCCCGGTGGGCCGCCACCGTTCGACGGCCTCCAGCACGCCGTCGCCGGACTGCCGGGAGAGTACGGCGAGTTCGGTGTGCGAGCTGAGCGCGAGGTTGAGGGCGATCAGGGTGGCGGCGTGCGGGGCGGGCAGTGCGCTGAGCATCCGGTCCTGGCCCTGCGGGCGGGGCAGCCGCAGCCGGTGGCGGATCGCGGCGTACAGGCTCGCGTGCGAGTGGACGACGGCCTTGGGCATTCCGGTGGTGCCGGAGGAGTGGGTGATCGCCACCGGGTCGCCGGACCAGTGCCGGTACGGCTCGGGGGCGGCGTCCGGGTCGCCGGCGCCGAGGGTGGAGATCTCCGGCAGCAGCGGCGCGCCGGGGGCGTGGCCGGCCAGTGCGGCCAGGTGGGCGGGGTCGGCGAGGACGCCGGCCGCGCCGAGGCGGGCGATGTAGCGGGCGGCGCGCTCGCCGTCCAGGTTGGGGTTGAGCAGGGCCGGGACGGCGCCGAGCCGGGCCAGGGCGAGGAAGGAGAGCACGTGGTCGGCGGCGTCGCTCGCGTACACCACGACGGGGTCGCGCCGGGTGATGCCCAGCGCGTGCAGCGCGGCGGCGCGGGCCCGGACGGCGCGGTCCAGCTCGCGCAGGGTGAAGGGCTGCCAGGCGGGGTGGTCGTCCACCGGGGTGTCGAAGCTGAGCAACGGCACGTCCAGGTCGAGCCCGAGCGCGATCCGGGCGGTCAGGACGTTGCCGGCGCCCACGTCGGGGTCGTCCGCGAGCTGGGTGCGGAGGCTGCGGATGGTCACGGGGGTGGATCCCTCCCTCGGGGCCGGTGGACGGCCCGGGCGGCTGATCGGGTGACAGGGGTCGGCCGCACGGGCGGCGGGTGCGGTCGGCCGCGCGTCGTCGGGCGGCGGATGTCGGGAGTGAGGCGGGGACGGGCGGGGGCGCTGGTGTGCCGGGTGCGGCTGCGTCAGGCGCCGGGCCTCGATGATTGCTACGGCCAGGGGCGGGCGGCGGGTTCAGTCCGTTCGGGTTCGGTCCGTTCGGGTTCGGCCGGTTCGGTTTCGGCCCGTCCGGATTCCGTGGCCGGACCGGCGAGCAGGACGGCCGCGGCCAGGTCCCCGTCGGGCGTCTGCTCGGCGGCCACGGCCAGCACCCGGTCGGCGTCGCCGTCCTGGAGCAGCACTGCGGCGAGTTCGAACGCCTCGGCGGGGACACGGCCGGGTTCGGCCTCGGCCGGGCAGATCGCCACGACCGGGCCGGTCAGGCCCCAGCGCGCGGCGATGTGTCCGAGGACGGCGTTGGGGTTGGACTGGAAGAACAGCAGCGGGCCGGTCCGCTGCCCGGGTTCGGCGCTGCGCTCGATGGCCCGCGCGGTTTCGAGGTCGCCGCTCGCGCTGGCGAGCAGCAGGGCGGTCCGCCCGGGTGCGGGCGGCTCGCCGTGGTGGGCGCGCAGGCAGCGTTCGGCGGTGTCGGCGACCAGCGGATTGAAGCCGGAGGCGGAGAAGCCGGGCAGCGGTGGCGGTGGCGGGGGCCCGTCCGGGCCCGGTGCGGGGTGGCGGGCCTCGGCGAGGATCCGCAGTCCGTGGGTGTGGTCGGCAGGGGTGGTCATGGCGGTGGCTGTCATCCCGGGGCCAGCAGCAGCGCGGTGTTGGCGCCGCCGAAGGCGGAGTTGAGGCTGAGGGCGTACGGGGGGCGGGCGGCGCGCGGGCCGTCCAGGACGAGGTCCAGTTCGAGGTCCGGGTCCGGGCCGAGCCAGCCGGCGTTGACCGGGAGCAGTCCGGTGCCCAACGCGCCGATGGTGGCGGCGAGTTCGAGCAGCGCGGAGGCCTCCAGGGCGTGCCCGTGCACGGATTTGCTGGAGCTGACCGGCAGGCGGTCGGTGTGCGGGCCGAACACCCGCCGCAGGGCGTGGGCCTCGGCCCGGTCGGCGAGGGCGGAGCCGGTGCCGTTGGCGTTGACGTAGCCGACCTCGGCCGGGTCGGCACCCGCGCGGGTGAGCGCGGCCCCGATCGCCCGGATCGCCCCGCCGCCCTCCGGGTCCGGGCGGCAGACGTGGTGGGCGTCCCCGGCCCGGCCCCAGCCGGCCAGCCGGGCGAGGGCGGGCGCGCCGCGGCGTTCGGCGGCCGGGGCGGACTCGACCAGGACGGCCGCGGCCGCGTCGGCGAGCAGGGTGCCGGTGCGGCCGGCGCTGAACGGGCGCGCCTCGCCGTCCCGGGCCAGCGCCCGTCCGGCGTCGAAGACCGCGAAGACGCCCGGTTCGACCAGGTGTCCGGCGGCGACCAGGATCCGCTCGTGCCGTCCGGCGGCCACCAGGGCGCCCGCGTCGGCGACGGCGGTCGCGGCGGCCACGCAGGCGCCGTTGTACACCCGGGTGACGCCCGGCGCGCCCCAGTCGGCGCGGACTCCGGCGGCCACCGCGGCGGCGGTCGCGCGGGTGCGCTCGTCGCTGTGCAGCGCGAGCAGCACGGGCAGTCCGGCGCCCTCGGCAGTGGTCAGTCCGGCCTGCCCGCAGGCCTGGCCGATCGCGTCGAGCACGGCCCTGGCCAGCGGAAAGGTGCAGGCCAGCGGCACGGTGGCGGGGAACAGCGCGGCCCGGGTGGTGCGGCGGGAGCTCACGTCGAAGCGGGTGACCGGGCCGAACAGGGACTTGCCGTGGGTGACGGCCTCGGTGAGCGGGGCGAGTCCGCGCCCGGCGGCGCTGAGCACCCCGACACCGGTGACGACCAGGCCGGCCGTCCGGCCCGGTGGTCCGGTGCCCGTCCCGGCGGGGATCACGGCCGTGCGCCCGCGCGGTCGGCGAGGACGGCCTCGCGCAGTAGTTCGGCGGCGTCGTCGATGGTGCGCACCGCGCCGAAGCGGTCGTCGTCCAGGTCCAGTTGGAGCCCGTACCGCTGCTCGAACTCGGCGACGAGCCAGGTGAGTTCGAGTGAACCGAGATCCTCTGGCACGGTGTCGACGGCGCGCTGCCCGAACGCCGCCAGCATGGTGAGGACCTCGGTCCGGTCCGGCAGGGCGTCGGGGAGCGGGGAGCCGGTCACGCGGCGCTGCCGGAGGCCGCGGCGAGGGCGTCGACCCGGCGGGTGACGTCGGCGGTGAACTCGTCCAGCGTCATCAGCGCGGTGGTCTCCATCTCGTCCAGGTCGAACTTGATCCCGAACTCGTCCTCGACCTGCACCGACAGGTCGGCGAGGGCGAGCGATTCGAGGTCCAGTCCGGCCGGGCCGAGGTCGGTGTCCCCGGTGACCTCGGAGACGTCGTACTGCATCTCGGCGAGTGCCGCCAGGACGAAGGCGCGGATGCGGTCCTGCATGGTGATGGGCTCCTTGTCGGGGGGTGGTGCGAAGGGATCGGGGTGCGGATGGATCGGGGTGCGGCCGGGTGCGGCCGGCCCGGTGGCGGGCGGGGTCAGCCTGCGGCGGGCCGGCCGGCGGCCGCGCTCTCGCGCAGGGCGGCCGGGTCGCGCAGCAGCTTTCCGGTGGCGGTGCGGGGGAGCCGGTCCAGCCGGGCGAGCCGGCGCGGCCGCTTGTAGGCGGCCAGCCGGCGGGCCAGCCCGTCCTGGACGGAGGCGAGGTCGGTCCCGGGTTCGGTGGCCAGGTAGGCCTCGATCGCGCCGCCGTCGAAGACCACGACGGCCTCGCGGACCTCGGGCAGCGCGGCGAGCGTCTGCTCGACCTCGGTGAGGTCGACCTTCAGGCCGCCGATCGAGACCTGGGAGTCCAGTCGGCCGAGCACGGTGACCAGGCCGTCGGCGGTCAGTTCGGCGGCGTCCCGGGTGTGCAGCCAGCCGTCCGACCAGCGGGTCGGATCGTCCAGCCCGGGGTACGGGGAGGCCGCCGCGCCGATCTGCAACTCGCCCTTCACCAGGCGTAGTTCCATGCCGTGCACGGGTCGCTTGGCGGGGTGGAGCGTGCCGGAGAGGTCGGTGGCGATCACCCCGGTCTCGGTCATGCCGTACATGGTGCCGAGCGGAACGCCGTAGCGTTCGGTGAACAGCGCGGGCAGTCCCGGGCGGACGAGCTCGCCCGCCACGACCATCCGCCGCAGCCGGGGCAGCGGCGGGGGAGCGACCGTCCCCGCCAGCAGCTCGGCGTGGAAGGGCACCCCGATCACGGTGGTCGGCCGGTCGCTCGCGGCGACCTCGGCGAGGATGCCCGCCGCCGTCATCCGCTCCGGCACGGTGAGCGCGACCCGGGCGTGCAGGCTGTTGAGCAGCCCGCCGACCAGGCCGAGAACGTGCACCACCGAGGAGAGCAGGACGACCCGCTCGCCCTCGCCGGGGAACTCCACCAGCCTTCGGTAACAGTCGAGTTCGCGTAGTAGATCGGCCGCCGTGCGGGCGATGACCTTGGCCGGACCGGTGGATCCGGAGCTGAGCTGGATCAACGCGTGCCCGGTGCGGGCCGGGCGTCCGTCCGTCAACGGGACGGCCACCGGCTCGACTTCGGAGAAGCCGCGCAGGGCCGCCGCGGACCGATGGGCGGAGCCTACCAGCACCTGCGGGGCCAGCCGCGCCACCGCCGCGTCGATCTCGTGGTCGGTCAACCGGTGGTCGAGCAGTGCGACTTGGGCGCCGAGACGCCAGCATGCCAGCAGCACCGCGACGAACGCCACCGAGGGCGGCAGTCGCAGTGCCGCCGTCCCGCCGGGGCCGAGTCCTGCGGCCGCCAGTCGGTCGGACTGCTCCTCGACCAGTGCGCGCAGGGCGTCCCGGTCGAGCGGTGCGCCGAGGCGCAGGCACTCCTCGGTGCCGGGGCCGGCCAGCAGCAGCCGGTCGACCCAGGAGTCCGGGGCGTCGGAGTGCGGCAGGAAGGCAGCCGGAAGTACGGAGGGGAAAAAGCCGGTCAACGCGGCTCCACACAAGTGAGGGGATTTGACATGAACGCCGTTAACAAGTCAGAACGGCCAATTCCGTGGCCAGACCATGGCACAGACGTTTGGTCAAATCAAGGTCTATACCAATGTGGTCGTTGCTCCTACGCTGCCCAACCAGGACCGGCCCGCGCGTGGCCGTCCTGGAACGAGGAATGCCCGTGAGAGTTCTCACGTCGGCCGGGATCGAGCGCGCGGCGCGCGACCGACTCCCAACGGAAATCTGGGATTTCATCGAAGGCGGCAGCGACGCGGAACGCACCCTGGCGGCCAACCGGGAGATGTTCGGACGCCATGCGCTGCGTCCGCGCACGCTGGTCGACGTCTCCGCCTGCGATCCGGCACTGACCCTGCTCGGCGCACCGCTGCGCCTCCCGCTCGGGATCGCCCCGATGGCCTACCACCGGCTGGTCGACCCGGAGGGCGAGACCGCCACCGCGCGCGCCGCCGGCCGGGCCGGAGCCCTGCTGGTCGCCGCGATGTTCGCCAGCCGCACCCTGGAGGAGATCGCCGCGGCCGCCACCGGCCCGCTCTGGCTCCAGCTGTACTGGCTGCGCGAACGCGCCGCCCTCGCCGCCCTGGTGGAACGCGCCGAGGCGGCCGGCTACCGCGCACTGGTGCTGACCGTGGACGCCCCCAGGATCGGCCGTCGGCTGCGCGACCTGCGCAACGGCTTCGCCGTCCCGCCCACCGTCCGGGCGGTCAACCTGGACCGGTCCCTGATGTCCGCCAGTCACCGCGCCGCCGGCGGCAGTTCGGGCATCGCCGAGCACGCCCGCGAACAGTTCGACCCCACCCTGAGCTGGACCGATCTGGCCTGGCTGCGCGAACGCACCCGGCTGCCGCTGGTCCTCAAGGGCGTCCTCACCGCCGAGGACGCCCGGCTGGCCGTCGAACACGGCGTCGACGCCCTCCTGGTCTCCAACCACGGCGGACGCCAACTCGACGGGGCGACACCGGCCCTGGCGGCACTCCCGGAAGTGGTCGAGGCGGTGCCCGCCGACCTGCCGGTGCTGTTCGACGGCGGCGTGCGCAGCGGCACCGACCTCGCGATCGCCCTCGCCCTCGGCGCCCGCGCCGTGCTGATCGGCCGCCCCGCGCTCTGGGGCCTCGCCGCCGGCGGCGAGGCCGGGGTGCACCGGGTGCTCGACCTGCTGCGCGAGGAACTGGAGCACACCATGGCCCTGTTGGGCCGCCCCCGGCTCGCCGACCTGGACCGCACGGTCCTCGCCCCCTGGCCCTGCCCGGCCGGCTGACACCGCACCCGCGCGGTCGTTCATCCGCTTCGCACCCGCGCGGCCCTTGAACCGCGCCGCCCCCGAACCGCGTTCTTCCCACCAGGAGGTCCGACACATGACCGAGCAGAGCGAGCGATTCCCGGGCTGGGACTGGGACGACCCGGACGGGCTGGCCCCCCGGCTGGACGCCTTCAGCGAACAGGTCGCCACCTGCGAGAAGCTCGAAGCGCATCCGGGCGGGCTGCCGCGCGACCACGCGGGCCTGCGCGAACTCGGCATCACCGGCATCGAGTTCGCCGCCTTCCGGACCGCCCACCCCCAGGGGCTCGGCACCGACCTCGCCACCCTGCGCAGCCCCGACACCGCCACCGAGCCCGGCACCCTCTACCGGGTCGACGGCGACCGCTGGTTCACCCGGCTCGACATCGCCGAACCGCTGCCCTTCGCCGACGCCAGCGTCGACTGGGTGTACGCCGAGCACCTGATCGAGCACGTCACCATGCCCGTCGCCGTCGTCTGGCTGCGGGAGGCCCGCCGGGTGCTGCGCCCCGGCGGCGTCCTGCGCCTGACCACCCCCGACCTCGCCCGCTACCTGGTCGGCTACGCCACCGGCGACGGCTTCCTCGCCAAGCACCGGCGCCGGCTGACCACCCTCGGCTTCGGCCCGCCGATGCCCGCGCGTCCGGCCTTCCTGGTGAACCAGATCTTCCGGCACTTCGGGCACCAGTGGATCTACGATCTGGACGAACTGCGGCATGTCCTCACCCGGGCCGGCTTCGACCCCGGGAGGATTCGCCCGTGCGCCTACCGGCAGGGCACCCGGCCGGACGTCGCCGACCTCGACACGGCCTTCCGCACCGACGAGACCGTCTACGTCGAGGCAGACCGCTGAGCCCTCCGCACCGAATGGATCCGCCCATGCCCCTGCACCCCCAGGCCGAAGCGCTGCGCACCAGGCGCGCCGGCAGCGGTGCCCCGCCGCTCTACACCCTCAGCCTCGCCGAGGCCCGTGCCGCCGACCTCGCGGACATCCGCGCGGCGGCCGGCACACCCGAACCGGTCGCCGCCGTCGAGGAGTACCGCATCCCCGGTCCCGGCGGCGAACTCGCGCTGCGGCTCTACCGCCCCGAGCCGCCCGGCCGCCGGCTGCCTGCCCTGCTCTACCTGTTCGGCGGCGGCTGGACGCTCGGCTCGCCCGACACCAGCGACGCGATCTGCCGCCGGCTCACCAACGCCGTCGGCTGCGTCACCGCCTCCGTCGGCTACCGGCTCGCCCCCGAACACCCCTTTCCCGCGGCGCTGCACGACTGCCGCGCCGCACTGCTGCAACTCGTCGAAAGAGCGGCGGAGTTCGGCATCGACCCGGACCGGATCGCGGTCGGCGGCGACAGCGCAGGCGGCAACCTCACCGCCGCGCTCACCCTGCTGCTGCGCGCCGAGGGCGGCCCCGCCCTGCGCCACCAGCTGCTGGTCTACCCCAACACCGACCACGGCGCCGACACCCCCTCGCTGCGCGCCCACGACGACCCGGCACTGTTCAACCGCCGCTCGGTTGCCTGGTACTGGAGCCACTACCTGGCCGACGAGGGCGACGGCGCCAGCCCGTACGCCTCACCGCTGCGCGCCGCCACCCTGGCCGGCCTGCCGCCCGCGACCGTCCTGACGGCCGAGTACGACCCGCTGCGGGACGAGGGCGAGCAGTACGCCGAGGCGCTGCGCGCCGCCGGGGTCCCGGTGGACCTGCGCCGCTACCAGGGCATGCCGCACGGCTTCTTCGCCATGACCGGCACCCTGGACGCCGCCGCCGAGGCCCAGGACTTCGCGGCCGAGCGCCTCCGGGAGGCGCTGCGATGACGATCCCGTTGAGCGACCTGCACCCCTCCCTGGCCGATCCGCTGCTGGACGCGATGACCTTCCTCAACGAGGTCACCACCCGCTACCCGGACGCGGTCTCCTTCGCCCCCGGCCGCCCCTACGAGGGCTTCTTCGAGCCCCAGGACGTCCCGGCGTACCTGGAGACCTACCTCGCCCACCTGGCCGACCGCGGCCTGGACCGGGACGCGGTGCGCACCGCGCTGTTCCAGTACGGCCCGACCAAGGGCATCATCAACGAGCTGATCGCCCGCACGCTGGCCCACGACGAGGGCCTGACCGTCGACCCCGCGGCCGTGGTGGTCACGGTCGGCGCCCAGGAGGGCATGCTGCTGACGCTGCGCGCCCTGTGCGCAGGCCCGGACGACGTCCTGCTGGTCAGTTCGCCCTGCTACGTCGGCGTCACCGGCGCCGCCCGGCTGCTCGACCTGACCGTCCGCCCCGTCCCCGAGGGCCCGGACGGCGGTCCCGACCCGGCGGCGCTCCGGGACGCCACCCGCGCGGTGCGGGCCGAGGGACGCCGTCCGCGCGCCTTCTACGTCGTCCCGGACTTCGCCAACCCCTCCGGCACCAGCATGCCGGTCCCGGCCCGCGCCGGGCTGCTGGAGGCGGCGGCCGAGGAGGGCGTGCTCGTCGTCGAGGACAACCCGTACGGCTTCTTCTCCCGCACTCCGGGGCTGCGGCCCACCCTCAAGGCGCTGGACCGCCGCCGCCAGGTCGTCCACCTGGGCTCCTTCGCCAAGACCTGCTTCCCCGGGGCCCGCCTCGGCTACGTGGTCGCCGACCAGGAGGTGACCGGCCCCGACGGCCGGCGCAGCCTCCTCGCGGACGAGCTGGCCAAGCTGAAGAGCATGACGACGGTCAACACCCCGGCGCTCAGCCAGGCCGTCATCGGCGGCATGCTGCTGACCCACGACTGCCGCCTGCGGGCCGCCAACGCCCGTGCCACGGCCCACTACGCGGCCGGCCTGGACACCCTGCTGCGGGAGCTGGACCGGCACTTCCCGGCCTCCGTGCGGAACCGGCTGGGCATCTCCTGGACCCGGCCGGACGGCGGCTTCTTCGCGGTGCTGACGGTGCCGTTCGTCGCCGACGAGGCCGCCATGGAGCGCTGCGCCCGCGAGCACGGGGTGCTCTGGACACCGATGGCGCCGTTCTACCCGGCGGGCGGTGGCGAGCAGCGGCTGCGGCTGTCCGTCAGCTCGCTGACGCAGGCGCAGATCATCGACGGCGTGGCGAGGCTGGCGGCCTTCGTGACGGCCTTCGTGGCGGACTGAGAGCCCGCGCGGACCGGCGCGGACCGGCGGGGGCCGGAACGACGAAAGAGGGAGGGGGGCGGGGCCAAACAAGGCCGGGGCCCCCCCCCCAGGGCGTTGTGGGCCCGCCCGGGGGCTAAACCAGCCGCGGCCCCGACTACCCCCCG
>NZ_JBHXEM010000205.1:0-9992 GCF_042724755.1 Kitasatospora sp. NPDC127067
CGCGCGGGGCGGGCGGGTCAGGAGCCCGCCGCCACCGCGGCCCGCCGCCGTCGGCCCACCACGGCCGAGGCCGCCAGCACGATGGCTGCGGCGACCAGCGACAGGTACATCTGCTTGCGCCCGTCGGCGTCGGTGAACATGTACGCCATGACGAACCCGATCATGCCCATGGCCGTCCAGGTCAGGTACGGGTACAGCCACATCCGGACGGTGTGCCGCTCGGGCATCTCGCGCTCGATGATCTTCCGCATCCGCAGCTGGGTGGCGCAGATCACCAGCCAGACGAAGAGCGCCACGGCGCCGGAGGAGTTGAGCAGGAAGGCGAACACGGTGTCCGGCGAGGTGTAGTTGAAGAAGACCGCGACGAAGCCGAAGACCACCGAGGAGAGGATGGCCACCCGCGGCACGCCGCGCGAGGTCACGGTGGCGAAGGCCTTGGGCGCGTCCCCGCGCTGGCCGAGCGAGAAGGCCATCCGGGAGGCGGTGTACATCCCGGAGTTGAGGCAGGACAGCACCGCCGTCAGCACGATCACGTCCATCACCTGGCCGGCGCCCGGGATGCCGATGTGATCCAGCACCGCCACGTACGGGCTGGACTTGACATCGGCGGAGTCCCACGGGAGCAGCGTGACCACGAGCAGGATCGAGCCCAGGTAGAAGATCCCGATGCGCCAGATGACGCTGTTGGTGGCCTTGCTGACCGCCTTCTCCGGGTCCTCCGACTCGCCGGCGGCCAGGGTGACGATCTCGCTGCCCATGAAGGCGAAGACCACGGTGAGCATGCCGGTGAACACCGCGCCCACCCCGTGCGGCAGGAAGCCGCCGTGACCGGTGAGGTTGCTGGCGCCGACCGCGTGGGTGCCCGGCAGCAGACCGAAGGCGGCGAGGGTGCCGATCACCAGGAACGCGGCGATCGCGACCACCTTGATCCCGGCGAACCAGAACTCGAACTCGCCGTAGGAGGCGACCGAGAAGAGGTTGGTGGCGGTCAGCACCGCCATCACTATCAGCGCCCAGCCCCACTGCGGCACGCCCGGCACCCAGTTGTTGAGGATCTTCGCGCCGGCGGTCGCCTCGACCGCGAGCACCACGACCCAGAAGAACCAGTAGAGCCAGCCGATGGAGAAGCCGGCCCAGCGGCCGAGCGCGCGGTCCGCGTACGCCGAGAAGGAGCCGCTCTGCGGGTCGGCCGCGGCCATCTCGCCGAGCATCCGCATCACGAGTACGACCAGAGCGCCGGCCAGCGCGTACGAGAGCAGGATGCCCGGGCCGGTGGTCGCGATGCCCGCGCCGGAGCCGACGAAGAGGCCGGCGCCGATCACGCCGCCGATGGCGATCATCGACAGGTGGCGGTTCTTGAGTCCGGCCTTCAGGTGGCCGTCGCCGCCTTCTCCGGTCGGACTCGGCCGGTGGGGGAGCCTGGTGGCCGTCGTGGGCTTGGTGGTGTCCGCACTCATCAAGGTGCCCTGTGCCTTTCCAGCGCGGTGTGACCCTCGGCTCGTCGCGCCGGAGGGTGGGGGACTTGCCCGCGCATTGCGTCGCAACCTAACTTCTACGCCCGAGTATCGGAACAATGCTTTGATAACTGTTCGCTTACCGGACGTAAAAAGCCTGGTCAGGGTGGGTGGAAAGGTGGCGTGGAAACCTCAGATCTGACGCATCGTCAGTATTCGAAAAGGTTGCCAAGCTCTGTTGGGGCTCAAATCGCCCGCACCTGCGCGGTCAGATCGGCCGCGCGTCGAGGACGGTGATCGCGGCCCCGTCCGCCGGTCGCCCGGTCAGCCGGGCGGCCAGGATCCGGGGGATGTCCTCCTCCTGCGAGTATCCGGGCAGGACGGTCACCTCCGCGCGCCGTGTGCCGGGCTCGCCCCGCACCGCGTACGTCACCAGGTAGCCGTACCGCTCCGGCGGCGGCGCCTGGTCCCGGTCCTGCCGGTCCCGCCGGCTCCGGACGGTCATCCGCATCGACCTCCTCGGCCCATTGTCGGCGCGGTGTGGACGATCCGCGCGAATCCGGGCAGAGTGGGACTCTCGGGACATGCCGTAGGAGCATCCCGAGCGTGCTCGGCGCCGGCCGGTTCCCGGCACCGGTCAGGAGCGACCCCATGCAGACCACCTGGAAGGGGACGATCAGCTTCGGGCTGGTCAGCATCCCCGTCCACCTGTACTCCGCGACCCAGGAGCACGACGTTCCGCTGCACCAGGTGCACGCCAAGGACGGCGGCCGGGTGCGGATGAAGCGGTACTGCGAGCAGGAGGAGAAGGAGGTCCCGTACGCGGAGATCGCCAAGGGCTACGAGTCCCCCGACGGGCGGACCGTCACGCTCTCCGACGAGGACCTCGCCGACCTTCCGCTGCCCAGCAAGAAGATCATCGACGTGCTGGCCTTCGTGGACGAGGGCGAGATCGATCCGCTGATGTTCTCCAAGGCCTACTACGTGGGCGTCGCCGACAAGGCCGCCGCCAAGCCGTACGCGCTGCTGCGCGACGCGCTCACCGAGTCCGGGCAGATCGCCGTCACCAAGATCGCGCTGCGCACCCGGGAGTCGCCCGCCGTGCTGCGGGTGCACGACAACACCCTGGTGCTCCAGACCTGCATCTGGCCCGACGAGGTCCGCCCGGTGGCCGGCATCGCGCCCGAGGAGGACGTCACCGTCCGGCCGCAGGAGCTCAAGATGGCGCGGTCGCTGATGGACACCCTCTCCGAGGACTTCGACCTGGCCCAGCTCCACGACGACTACCAGCAGGCGCTGCAGCAGGTGATCACCGCGCGGCTGGAGGGCGTGGAGGTCCCGCACGAGGAGGAGCCGGGCGAGGCGCCGGACAACGTGATCGACCTGATGGAGGCGCTGCGCAGCAGCCTCAAGCAGGCCAAGGGCGGGCGGGGCGCCGGAGCCGAGGGTGCCGGAGCCGAGGAGGCCGACGCCGGGGAGGAGCCCGCGCCGCGCAAGCGCGCCCCGGCGAGGAAGACCGCCCCGAAGGCGGGCCCGAAGTCCGCCGAGAAGTCCGTCGAGAAGACCTCCGAGAAAGCCTCCGCGAAGACCTCCGGGACGGGCGCCACGAGGAGCCCGGCGGCGAAGAGGACCGCCACCCGGAAGTCCTCGGCCCCCCGCAAGGCCTCCTGACCCTCCCGGGTCAGGCGTTCCTCCCATCCAGCCGTCCAGCCTTGGAGGCGATCCCGATGGACCTGCTGACGTACCAGGAAGTCGAAGCCCAGGCCGACGCCGCCGAGGGCCCCGAAGCCCGCAGGGCCCAAGGCTTCGGGCACCGCGTCTGGCACTGGCTGCTCAGCCTCAGCCCCACCGTGGTGACGTTCATGATCGCGCTCTCGATCGGCCTCTGCATGGTGGCCGTCCAGGTGAGCCTGCTGCCGGTGCTGATACCGATGGCGATCTTCTGGGGCCTGACGCTCATCGCGATGGGCGGCGTGATCGCCCGCTGGATGACCCCCGGGCCGGGCCGACACCGCATGGCGTCCTGACCCGGCCGGGACGGGCACGGGGCCGGGAGGTCCGGCTCAGCCGATCCACACCGTGGTGACGTTGCAGAACTCCCGGATCCCGTGCCCGGACAGCTCCCGCCCGAACCCGGAGCGCTTGACGCCGCCGAACGGCAGCGCCGGGTGGGAGGCCGTCATGCCGTTGAAGAACACCCCGCCGGCCTGGATGTCCCGGACGAAGCGCTCCCGCTCGGCCTCGTCGGTGGTCCAGACGTTGGAGCTGAGCCCGAACGGCGAGTCGTTGGCGGCCGCCACCGCCTCGTCCAGGTCGGCCACCCGGTGGACGGTGGCGACCGGGCCGAAGGTCTCCTCCTGGTGGATCCGCATCGCCGGGGTGATGCCGGTCAGCACGGTGGGCTCGAAGAACCAGCCGGTGTCCCAGCCCTCCGGGCGTCCGCCGCCGCACTCCACCCGGGCGCCGCGGGTGCGGGCGTCCTCGACCAGTTCCTCCAGGTCGTCCCGGCCCTGACGGCTGGCCAGCGGGCCGACGTCGGTGTCCTCGTCCATCGGGTCGCCGACCTTCAGCGCCCGCATCGCCTCGGTGAAGGCGGCGGTGAAGCGCTCGTACACGTCGGTGTGCACGATGAAGCGCTTGGCGGCGATGCAGGACTGGCCGTTGTTCTGCACCCGGGCCCGGACGGCGGTGCGCACCGCGGCGTCCAGGTCGGCGCTCGGCAGCACGACGAACGGGTCGCTGCCGCCCAGCTCCAGGACGGCCTTCTTGACCTCGTCCGCCGCGGTGGCCGCGACCGCCCGCCCGGCCGGCTCGCTGCCGGTGAGGGTGACGGCGGTGACCCTGCGGTCCCGGATCACGCCCTCGACCGCGCCCGAGCCGATCAGCAGCGTCTGGAAGCAGCCCTCCGGGAAACCGGCCCGCCGGAACAGCTCCTCGATCGCCAGCGCGGTGCGCGGCACGTTGGACGCGTGCTTGAGCAGGCCGACGTTGCCCGCCATCAGGGCCGGCGCGGCGAACCGGACGACCTGCCAGAGCGGGAAGTTCCACGGCATCACGGCCAGCACCGGGCCGAGGGGGCGGTAGCGGACGTAGGCGCGGGTGGCGCCGGAGTCGGCGACGTCGGCCGGGGCCGGGTGCTCGTCGGCGAGCAGGGCCTCGGCGTTGTCCGCGTACCAGCGCATCGCCTTGGCGCACTTGGCGGCCTCGGCGCGGGAGGCGGCGAGCGGCTTGCCCATCTCCTCGGTCATGGTGCGGGCGACCGCCTCCTGCTCCCGGTCCAGCAGGTCGGCGGCGCGGTGCATCAGTTCGGCGCGGGCGGCGAAGGTGGTGCCGCGGTAGCCGTGGAAGGCGGCCTCGGCGCGGGCCAGCCGCCGCTCGATGCCGGCCGCGTCGAGCGGTTCGAAGGTCTGGAGGGTCTCGCCGGTCGCGGGGTTGACGCTGGCGATGGGCATGCGGGGCTCCCAGGTGGGTCGGGGTCCGGTGCGTCTGCCCTCACACCCTCCCTGACCGCCCGGCTCCGGGCACGCCTCGGCGCGCCCGGCGTGTCCCGGCGGGCGGGCGATCCGCTCCGCTCACTCCGGCAGCGACTCCACCCGGGCCGCCGCCTCCCGGGCCCTGGCCCCGGCCCTGGTCCGGGCCGCGGTGACCTGCCGGCCGGGGAAGCGGTGCAGGAACTCGGCCTCCAGCTCCCCGGTGCGCAGCGTGTGCCGCTTCAGCGCCTCCTCCGAGCCGTACAGGAAGGTCTCGTGGCGCGTGCGGTGGAGCTGTTCCAGCTCGTGCAGGAGCGTGTCGTTGCCCAGGGCGTGCGGGGAGATGCCCGCGGGCCGGATGTGCGGGTCGTCGGCGTGCCGCATCTCGGTGCCTCCTCGGCGGAAGTCCCCTCCTCCAGGGTGCCCGGGGACCGTCGCGGCTGCACCCGGCCGGTGGGCACGGATCGTAGGATGAATCCTTCCGCGTTCCTCAGATACCATCCCGCCGACGCTCGGACAGATCGCACATGCCGCTTCCCAAGGCCGAACTCCACCTGCACATCGAAGGCACCCTGGAGCCCGAACTCGCCTTCGAACTCGCCGCCCGCAACGGCGTAGAGCTGCCGTACGCCGACACCGAGGCGCTGCGCGAGGCGTACTCCTTCAGCGACCTCCAGTCCTTCCTGGACCTCTACTACGCGCTGATGGCCGTGCTGCGCACCGAGGACGACTTCGCCGACCTGGCCGACGCCTACCTGGCCCGGGCCGCCGAGCAGGGCGTCCGCCACGCGGAGATCTTCTTCGACCCGCAGGCGCACACCGCGCGCGGGGTCCCGCTGGGCGCGGTGGTGGACGGACTGACCCGGGCGCTGGAGCGCGGCGAGGAGCGGTACGGCATCAGCGCCCAGCTGATCATGTGCTTCCTGCGGGACGAGTCCGCCGAGTCCGCGCTGGAGACCTTCGAGGCCGCCCGCCCGTACTTCGACCGGATCACCGGCATCGGCCTGGACTCCGCCGAGGTCGGCCACCCGCCGGTGAAGTTCCGCGAGGTGTACCGCCGGGCCGCCGAGGCCGGGCTGCGGAGGGTCGCCCACGCGGGCGAGGAGGGCCCGGCCGCGTACATCACCGAGGCGCTGGACGTCCTCGGCGTCGAGCGGATCGACCACGGGCTGCGCTGCCTGGAGGACGGCGAGCTGGTCGCCCGTCTGGTGCGCGAGCAGATCCCGCTGACCCTCTGCCCGCTCTCCAACGTCCGGCTGCGCTGCATCGACACCCTCGCCGACCACCCGCTGGACGAGATGCTGGAGGCCGGGCTGCTGGTCACCGTCAACTCCGACGACCCGGCGTACTTCGGCGGCTACGTGGAGGACAACTTCCGCGCCGTGCGCGAGGCCCTCGCCCTCGACCAGGAGGCCCTGCGCCGGCTGGCCGCCAACTCCTTCCGCGCCTCCTTCATCAGCGAGCGGCGCCGGGCCGAGCTGCTCGCCGAGGTCGAGGCGTACGTCTTCTGACCCGCCCGTCCGTCGCGCCGGCCCGTCACCCGTCCAGGGGCGACGGGCCGACGCGCTCGTAGCGCAGCAGCGTCACGCCGTTGGTGAAGCGGTGGGTCTCGGTCAGGGCGAGCGGGGTGGGGTGGTCGGTCGGGCGGAAGAAGAGCGTGCCGCGGCCGAGCACGACGGGGTGGACGTAGAGCCGGAACTCGTCGATCAGGTCGAGGGCGAGGAAGGACTCGGCCAGGTTCGCGCCGCTGAGGCAGAGGTCGCCGCCGGGGGAGGCGGTGAGGGCGGCGACCGACTCCGGGGTGACCTCGTGGACGACGGTGGTGTTCCAGTCGGCGTGGTCGAGGGTGCGGGAGAAGACGGTCTTCGGCATCGCGCGCCAGATGCCAGCGAACTCGGCCGTCGGACCGTCGGCGGCCGGGTCCTGGTCGGCGGTGGGCCAGACGGAGGCCATCAGCTCGTGCGTCACCCGGCCGGAGACGAAACCACCCATTCGGGCGAGTTCGCGATTGAAGTGGGTGTGCACCTCGTCGTCGACGAGGTTCCAGCCGAGATCGTGGTCCGGGCCCTCGAAGTAGCCGTCCACGGACAGGGAGACGAAGAGGACGATCCTGCGGCGCATCGGCGGCCTCACCGGGAGACGGTCCGCCGCCCCTGCCGCGGGGGAGGGGCGGCGGACGGGATCAGATCAGGGTGCTCCAGTAGTACCAGAACCGGTTGAGGATCAGCAGCGCGATCACCGCGTACCAGAGGGCCGGGACGACCCAGTGGTAGCGGGCCGCCTCCCGGACGGCCGTCCGCAGCCGCGGGCCCACCGGGATCACGCCCGAGCGCAGGTTGTGCAGCGTGGTGTACCAGAACAGCGGGATCACCGCGGCCCACACCACCATGCAGTACGGGCAGAGCGCACCGATCCGGTACAGCGCCTGGTACATCAGCCAGGTCACGAAGCCGACCCCGAACACCGTCCCGGCCTGCAGGCCGAGCCAGAACCAGCGCCGGAACGCCGCCCCCGAGAGCAGCCCGGCACCGACCGCGACGACCACCCCGAAGGCGACCAGCCCGATCAGCGAGTTGGGGAAGCCGAAGGCCTCCGCCTGCGCGCTGCGCATGATCGAACCGCAACTGATGATCGGGTTGATGTTGCAGTTGGGGACGTAGGACGGGTCCTCCAGCAGCCGGATCTTGTCCAGGGTGAGGACCGCCGAGGCGAACAGGCCGACGGCGCCGCCGATCAGCAGCAGCCAGGCGAACGGGCGGCTCGCGCCGTACGTGGGCCGCACGGCGGGCGCGCCGGCCGTCATCCGGTCACCTGCTTGACCATCGCGGTGAAATGCTCGGGGGAGACGGCCTTGCCGTTGGAGAGGACGTCCAGCTTCCTGCCGTCCAGCTTGACGGTCGGGGTGCCGGTGACGTCGCTCTTGTTGAACTCCTCGTTGACCTTGGCCGCCCACGGCGCGTAGGTGCCGTCCTGGACGGCCTTCACGAAGGCGTCCGTCTTCAGGCCGGGCACCTGGCCGGCCAGGTCCAGGACGTGGTTGACGTCGCCGAAGGCGTCGCTGCGCTCGTCCGGCTGGTTGGCGTACAGCACGTCGTGGAAGGCCTTGAACTTGTCCACGCCCTCGTTCAGCGCGGCGCCGGCCGCGGCCAGCGCGGTGCGCGAGCCCTTGCCGCCGAGGTTGTTGTCCAGGAACGTCGCCAGGTGGTACTGGACCTTGTACGTGCCGTCGTCCGCGAGCTGCTGGATCGCCGTGCCCGTGGTGGTCTCCAGCTGCTCGCAGAACGGGCAGCGGAAGTCCTCGTAGACGTCCAGGGTGTGCGGGGCGTCGGCCTTGCCGTAGGTGATCACGGTGCCGTCGGTGCCGCTCGCGTTGGCCGGCACGACCAGCGGGCCGTTCGCGGCGCTCGAACCGGAGCCGGAGGAGCCGCCGACGGCGAAGGCCACGCCCGCCGCGAGGGCGAGGACGGCGACCGAGGCGCCACCGACCACCACCCGGCGGCGGATGCGCTCGGAGCGCTCGGCCCGGACGCGGGCGACGCGCATGCGGTCGGTGGCGGAGGCCTTCTTGGCGGTCTTGCGGGTGTTGCTCATGGGGTGTCGTCCTGTGCTCTCGGGCGTACGGGGCGGCGCGGCCGGTCGGGGCCTGCGCGGGGGAGAGAACAGCCGACTGAGCGGGCGGGGAGGCCCGCGGCTCAGACGGCCAGGGCGAACACCGGCGGACCGCGCCGGACGGCCGGGCGGACGACGACGTCCTCGGCGGGGACCAGCGCGCGGCTGGCCCGGGGGAACGGCACCCGCGCCGGCGGACGGGCCGGCAGCGGGGCGGCCAGCAGCCGCAGCCAGCGGGCGGCGGCCGGCAGATGGCGGTGCAGGAACTCGCCCACCATCCGGACGGCGCCGGCCAGGCAGCACAGCGCGGCGTCCGCACGGCGCAGCCAGTAGGCGCCGGCCAGCGCGATCACCGTGTGCAGCAGCAGGAGCAGCAGCACACCGGTCCGCGCGGAGACGCCGTGACCGAGCAGGAAACCGCCGAGCGAACCGCCACCGCACAGCAGCGGCTGGAGGCCGTGCCCGGCGCCGGGCGGCAACGAGGGACACGCGCTCTGCGCGAGGTCGAACAGCGCGCCGGCGCCCAGCTCCAGGGGCAGGAACACCGCCGCGATCGCCGGGAAGCCGCGCTCGCGGCCGACCAGCGAGAAAGCCACCGCGAAGACGGCGGCCGAGGCCAGCAGCATCGGGCCGACCGGCAGCGTGCGGCCGGTGACCAGCACCTGGCCGAGCCCGGCGAGCAGCACGACCAGCGCGGCGAAGACCGCCGCGCGGAGCGTCCTGGTGACCGGCCCGATGTCCATGGCACCCGAGTCTGCCACAGGTTGAAACCGAAACGGTCTGCCGGACGGTGCGCTGTGAAGAGCCTCACCGCCCGCGCTGAGCTGGGCTTATCCGATGCTCACGGGTGGCGGTCGGGAGCCTGCGCCCGGGTGTCCGACGGTTCCGGGTCGGCCCCGACGGCGTTCACCCGCGCCTCGACCAGCTCCCGGAAATGGTCCAGATCCTCGCGCACCGCCCGCTCGATCGCCCCGGCCTGGGCGAAACCGCGCGGCCCGCCGAACTCGCGCCGCACCGCCTCCGGGTCGTACTCCACCCGGATCTGCAACCGGGTGTGCCGGGCATCGAGCGGCAGCAGCGCGAAGGCGCCGCGCAGCGGGAGCGGATCCAGGGTCCGCCAGGCCATCACCCGGCCCCGGCCGCGGTCGGTGATCTCGGCATCGACCGAGTGCCGCGCGCCGTCGACCTCCACCCCGAGGTGCGCGAGGTTCCGGCCGTGCGGCTGGGCGCTGCTGACGCCGTCGACGAACCGGGGGTACTCGTGCACCCGGTGCAGTTGCTCCCAGGCGGCGAGGACGGGGGCGGCGATGTCGATCTGTTCCTCAAGGGTGCTCATTGTGCGCGGCACCTCCCTGGGTCCAGGGTGCGCCTTGGGGTGGGGGTGGGCAACGGGGGGTGGTTGGTGTTGTGGGGGCTTTCGGGAGGGTGGGGGCCGGGGGCGGCTCCGGGGGTGGGTGCT
>NZ_JBHXEM010000206.1:0-9779 GCF_042724755.1 Kitasatospora sp. NPDC127067
TGTCTGACAATTCGCGCACCCGGCGGGAATTGTCAGACACGCCCCTAGACGCGGATGCGGCGGAAGACGGTGAGCAGCAGGAGCAGGGTGAGCGCCAGGAGGATGCCGGCCTCGACGAGTTGGATGGGGACGAGGTGGTCGGCCGGGTGGAAGCGGGCCCAGGAGGCGATGGCCTCGTCGCAGCCGGGGGCGCGGGCGGAGAAGAGGCAGGAGTCGGTGCTGGCGTGGGTGCCGTCGGGCAGGACGATGCCACGGCCGAGGAGCCAGGCGTTGGTGGGTTGGGGGGTGCCCACGGCGGCGATCTGTTCCACGGCCGGGTAGAAGTGGGGGCGGGCCCAGAGGACGAGGCCGTGGGCGGCGGCGACGAGGGCGCCGGTGAGGAACATCGCGGGCAGGGTGCGGCGGACGAGTTGGCCGATCAGGACGCCGAGGGTCAGGGCGAACAGGGACCAGGCGATCGGGGCGAGGCCGAGGACCGGGTAGGTGAAGAACTGGAACGGCGGGTCGAAGGCGGCCGGGCCGTGCACGATGTCCGTCCACCACACCCAGGTCATCAGGGAGGCGAGCACGCCGGCGGCGGCCAGGACGGCGAGGCCGGGAACGGCGAGGCGGACGGCCAGCCAGCGGACCGGGCTGACGGACTGGGCCCGGATCAGGCGGATGGTGCCGCGTTCGTACTCCTGGGCCAGCAGCGGGGCGCCGACGAACACGCCGGTCAGCAGCGGGACCGCGGTGACGGCGGGCTGGAGGACCTGGAGGTACCAGAAGTTCGGGCGGTCGATCGGCTCCAGGCGGTTCCAGCACTCGCGCCGGTCCCAGGTCTCGGGGTAGTAGCAGTCGGTCCGGTGCAGCTCGCTCACGATCCGGCTGCTGGCGAAGTGGATCCACAGGAGGTCGGCCACCGCCAGGACCAGCAGGATGCCCAGGGTCCACAGGAGGAGCCGGTTCTGGCGCAGCACCAGCCAGAGGATTCCGCGCAGGGCGGGCTTGGTGGAGGCCGTGGGAGCGGTGGTGCGGTCGGGCAGGACGGTCGTGCTCATGCGGCCACCTCGTTCGGTTCCTTGCGGTCGGCCGGTTCGGCGGGTCCGCGGAGGTAGCCGAGCAGCAGGTCCTCCAGGCTCGGGCGCTCGCTCTCCCACTCGCCGTCCACCGGCTCGTCGGTGCGGACCAGGGCGATGGCCCGGCGGCCGCTGACGCGCTGTTCGACCACCGACTCGGCGGCCAGGGAGGGCTCCTGGGCGGCCGGGCCGGTGAGCAGCCGGTGCCCGTCGAGGATCTCCTCCAGGTCGCCGGCCAGCCGGATGCGTCCGCGCTGGACGAGGAGCAGGTGGTCGATGACGCCGTCCAGCTCGGGGAGGATGTGCGAGGACAGCACGATGCTGGTGCCGCGCTCGGCGGCGGACGACATCAGGGCGCCCATCAGCTGGTGCCGGGCGAGCGGGTCGAGGTCGGCCATCGGCTCGTCGAGCAGCAGCAGGTCGGGGAGCTTGCCGAGGGCGAGGGCGAGGCAGACCCTGGTGCGCTGGCCGCCGGAGAGCGAGCCGATCCGCGTATTGGGGTTCAACTCGCCCTGTTCGACGATCTGTTGGGCCCCGTCCTCGTCCCACACCGGGTTGAGCTCGCGGCCCATCCGCAGCGTCTCGGCGACGGTGAGGCCCGGGTAGAGCGGCTTGTCCTGCGGCACGTAGGCGATCCGGGCGCGCAGCCCGGGATCACCGGCGGTGGCGCCCAGCACCCGCAGTCCGCCCTCGGTGGGCGCGAGTTGGCCGGCGGCGAGGGAGAGCAGGGTGCTCTTGCCCGCGCCGTTGGGGCCCACCACTCCGCAGATCCGCCCGGCCGGGACGGTGAGGTCGCAGCCCCGCAGGGCCCAGCCGCCTCGGTACCTCCTGCCGAGGCCTTCGGCCTCCAGGGCCGGCGCCGACGCGGGCGCCGTGGTCGTCGGGTCGTCCACCCGGTCCCCCCACTGTTCTCTGTTCGGTGTTGCCGAGGGGTCCTCAGACCCCGGTGTCGGAGCCGGAGGCCTTGCTGTCGGAGCCGGAGACCCCGGTGTCGAAGCGCTGCTCCAGGACGGAGGCCATCAGCGCGGCGATGTCCTCGCGCTCCAGGCCGGCCCCCCGGGCCCGGTCCACCCACCCGACCAGGTCCGCGCGCAGCGGCCCGTCCGCGGCCGCCTCCGGCCGGGCGAGCGAGCGCCGGACGAAGGTGCCGAGACCCGGGCGGGGTTCGACCAGCCCTTCGCGTTCGAGTTCGCGATAGGCCTTCAGCACGGTATTCGGGTTGATCGCGGTCAGTTCGACCACCTCACGGGCGGTCGGCAGTTTGTCTCCGGGCTGGAGCAGTCCGAGTCGCAGGGCCTGCTTGGTCTGCTGCACGATCTGCTGGTACGTGGAGACGCCGCTGCGCCGCTCAATGCGGTACTCGATCACCGGCGTTTCGGCCTTTCACTAGTTCAATAGTGGAATAGTGGCCCACGGCGGCACGCGGGTCAAGCCGGACCCCCGGAGGGTGTCCCGGCAGAGGTCCTTCAGGGACGTTGCAGCAGGAGCAGGCCGTCCTGCTCGACCAGCGGACGGTACCCGCCTTCCCGGTAGAGGGCCAGCATCCGGGCGGTGTCGGCGGTGGCGCACGGGGCCTGCACGCTCGGGTCGCGCAGGTCGACGGCCACCCACTGCGGTCCGGGGCCCACCGGCGCCCGGCAGACCAGGGTGACCTCGGCCCGGCCGGTGAGCTGAGCCGCCAGCCGGTTGGAGGCTGCCACGGCGGCGCCGTCGGGTATCCGGTGGAGCATCGCCCGGGTCTCGGTGAGCCGGGGCGAGGTGCGCCAGGCCTCGGGCATCACCACCTCGTGCAGCGGGTAGAGCGGCAGCGTCACGGCGGTCACCAGGGCGCTGACGGCGAGCGCACGGCGGACGCGGCGGGCGTCGCAACGCCGCAGGACGTCGACCAGGGCCGCCAGCGCGATCGGCATCAGCACCGCGCTGTAGTGGTAACTGACGCCCCAGTAGTGCGGGTTGGCCGAGAGCAGCCGCCAGGCGAGGGTGGGCACGCAGAGCAGGAGGAGCGGCGAGCGCACACCGGCGAAGCCGGCAGTGGCGGCGAGCAGGAACAGCAGCAGCCACTTGACCGGCGGCCAACCGAGCCGCAGCGGCAGCGCCCAGAACGAGGCCTGCCCGCCCTGCCCGCCGCCGTCCAGCTGCTGCCAGTAGTCGAAGCCCCCGCTCGGGTTGAAGGCCGGCAGCACGACGAGCACGGTGAGCACGGTCGCGGCGAAGCCGACGACGGCGAGGGCGAGCCCGGGCAGCGGGCTGCGGCGGCGCTCCCGCCGGGCCTGCCAGGCGATCAGGACGCCGACGGCGGCCACCGTCAGCCCCAGGTCCTCCTTGACCAGCAGCAGCGGCAGCGACCAGAGCGCGGCGGCGAGCGGCCGGCGCCGGCCGAGTGCGGTGGCGGCGAAGGCGAGCAGCGGGACGGCGAAGGCGATCTCGTGGAAGTCGTCGGCCGCCGCCCGGACGATCCCCCAGGAGGCCCCGGTGGCGCAGCCGACGACCAGTGCCGCCCTCGCCCCGGCCACCTCGTGGGCCCAGCGGGTCAGCGGGACGACGGCCAGCGCCATCAGCAGCGCCTGGGCGACGACGAGGGTGAGCGGGCTCGGGAAGGCCCGGTAGGCGGGAGCGAGGACGGCGATCAGCGGGTGGAAGTGGTCCCCGAGCAGGTGGTAGCCGGGCCCCTTGAGCGGCACGATCGGCGCCTGCCCGTGGGCGTACGCCCGGACGGCCTGCTCGAAGATGCCCAGGTCGTAGGCCTTGGTGAGGCCGCGCCGGTGCCGGTTGACGGCGACGCAGATGTAGAGCGCGGCGAACCCGGCCGCCAGGCCCCAGGCGAGTGCGGCGGGGCGGCGGGTGAGCAGGGCCAGCAGGGTCGTGAACCGGGCGGAGGGCGCGGAGGGCGCGGACGAGGTGGTCGGGGCCGAAACGGAGACAGGGGCGGAAGCAACGGAGGGAACGGGGGACGCGGAGGCTGCGGACAGCAGGGCTCGCGGCGGGGAGACGGAAGCGGGCATCGGCAAAGTACCCTTTCACTATTTGATTAGTGGAAGGGTGATGGAAGCCGGACCCGCCGTCAAACCCGGCCGGCCGACGCCGACCGGGCCTTCGGGCTGCCCTCCGAACCCCCGATCCGGCTCACTCCGCACCCGAGCACCCGAGCACCCGCACCCGCACCCGCACCCGCACCCGCCAGACTCCCCGCGACGAACGCTTGACCTTGACGCTACGTCAGGGTTGGAGGCTTGCCGCATGACGAACGAGAGCACTTCCACCGCCCCGCTCCACCCCCCGGTCGGCGGCTTCCAGGAGGTCGACGGCCGCCGCCTCTACCTGCACCGCCAGGGCACGGGCGGCCCCGCCGTCGTCCTCCTGCCCGGCGCCAGCGCCATCGGCCTGGACTACTTCGGTGTCCAGCAGGGGGTCGCGCAGTTCACGACCGCCGTGGTGTACGACCGCGGCGGCACCGGCTTCAGCGACGAGGCCGCGCTGCCCCGCACCGCCGCCGAGGTCGCGGGCGAACTGCGCGAACTGCTGCGCGCCCAGGGTGTTCCCGGCCCGTACGTCCTGGTCGCACACTCGCTCGGCGGCGCGTACGCCCACGGGTTCGCCCAGCGGTACCCGCAGGACGTGGCCGGACTGGTCTGGCTGGACGCCTTCCACCGGGACTGGGACGACTACATGCCCGCCGAGGCGAGCCTGGCCGCCACCCTGCGGCTGTCGCCCACCGAGGAGCAGTTGCGGCAGGCGCTCCCCGCCATCCGGCAGCTGTGCGAGGAACTGCTCGTGGACTACCCGGCGGACGTCCGCGACGCGGTGACCGAGTACCACGTGAGCGAGCGCTGGATCCACGCCGGCATCGCCGAACGCGCCTCGATGCCCGAGCTGGCCGTCGAACTGCGGGCCGGGGCGGACCTCCCCGACGTCCCGCTGATCGCGCTCACCCCGCTGGGCGTCGACCCCGGCCAGCAGGCGCTGATGTCGGAGGAACTCCTCCAGGCGATGCACGACGGCAAGACGCGGCTGTACGCGGACATGGTGGCCAGGGTCTCCAACGGCGAGCAGCGCCTCCTCGCCGACACCGGCCACAGCCAGTTCGTCTTCGAGCGGACCGATGTCGTGGTCCGGGCGATCCGCGATGTCGTGGACCGGGCGGGCCGCGCCTAGACTTCGGCCACAGCCACAGCCACAGCCACAGCCACAGCCACAGCCACGAATCCTCAACGGAACCGGAGCCGGACGGTGCTGACGATCGGTCAACTCGCCGCGACCGCGGGCGTGACCGTACGCACCGTCCGCCACTACCACCAGGTCGGGCTGCTGCCCGAGCCCGAGCGCGACGGCTCCGGCTACCGCCGGTACAGTGCCCAGGCCGCGGTGGACCTCATCCGGATCAGGACGCTCGCCGACGCCGGGGTGCCGCTGGCCCGGATCGACGCGCTGCTGCACGCGCAGCCGGAGGAGTTCGCCGCCGCCATCACCGACCTCGACGCCGAACTGCGGCACCGGATCGACCAACTCGCCGAGCACCGCCGCCGGATCGCCGACCTGGCGAGCGGCGAGCGGCTCGCGCTGCCGCCCGAGGTGGTCGCCATCCTGGACCGGATGCGCGCGCTCGGGGTCAGCGAGCGGTCGGTGCTGCTCGAACGGGACACCTGGATCCTGCACCAGGCCCTGGACCCGGAGGCCATGCGCCAGGGTATCCGGGAGAAGAACGCCAGCTTCGGCGACGCCGAGACGATGCGGCTGTTCCTGCTCTGCGACCAGTCGCTCGACTGGGAACCGGACGACCCCCGTGTGGACCGGCTGATCGACGACCTGGACGCCTGGGAGGCCGCCCACGGGCGGGACAGCAGCCGGCCCGGCAAGCAGGCGGTGATCTTCTCCCGGCTCGCCGAGGCCTCGCCGACCTGGCAGCGCATCCTCGGCGTGCTCGCCCACCGCGCCAAGCAGCGCCGCCTCGCCGAAGGCCCCAGTCCTGCCGAGGAGCACCGCCCCGCCGAAGAACCCCCCGCCGCCGAGGAAGGCCGGGCCGCGGACCCGGCACGGAAGCGTTGACGTCGGATTCACGCCAGCCCAACCCCCCTTCGTACTGCTGGACTTCGGGTCACGAACCCACCACCCAGCGACGGGACCTCCGGCATGCCGACCGGCACCACCCTCCATCCAGCCCCGACCACCCCGGGCGCGACCGCCCCGGGCCCGCGCCCCCGGGACGGCGGCACCCTCGCCGTCCTCGCCGTGACGACCGGCGTGTTCTCCATCGTCACCACCGAGATCCTCCCGATCGGCCTGCTGACCCCGATCGGCGCCACCTTCCGGATCTCCGACGGCACGGCCGGGCTGATGATGACCCTGCCGGGCATCGTCGCCGCGGTGGCCGCGCCCCTGGTGACCGTCGTGACCCGGCGCGCGGACCGGCGGACCATGCTCTGCGCGCTGCTGCTGGTGCTGACCCTGGCGGACCTGCTCAGCGCCTTCGCCCCCGCCTACTGGGCGGTACTGGCCGCCCGGATCGTCCTCGGCCTGGTCATCGGGGCCTTCTGGTCGATCGGTTCGGGGCTCGCCCCGCGCCTCGTCCCGGAGCACCGGCGGGCCAGGGCCAACACGGTGATCTTCTCCGCCGTCCCGCTCGGCTCGGTGCTCGGCGTCCCGGCGGGGGCGTTCCTCGCCTCCCTGGCCGGCTGGCGGACGGCCTTCCTCGCGATGGCCGCGCTGACCCTGCTCGCCCTGGCCGCCCTCCTGCGGTCGCTGCCGCCGCTGCCCCCGCTGACCGTCACCGGGCTAGGAGTGCTGCGCGGTCTGCTGGCCGGCCGGGGCACCCGGACCGGCATCCTGGTGACCTTCCTGATCGTGCCGGCCCACTTCGGCAGCTACACCTACGTCACCCCCTTCCTCGCCGGCACCACCCACGCCGGCCCCGGCCTGATCACCGCCCTGCTGCTCCTGTACGGCGCCGCCGGACTGCTCGGCAACGTCCTGGCCGGGGGCCGGGCGGACGGGGCACTGCGGCCGGTGTTCGGCACGGCGGCCGTCCTGCTCGCCGCCGCGGCGCTGCTGCTGCCGCTGCTGGGCACCGGCGGTCCGGGCGCCGCCGTCCTGCTGGCGCTCTGGGGCACCGCCTACGGGGCCGTCCCGGTCTGCGCGCTCAGCTGGTTCCTCGCCGCGGCCCCGCACGCCCCGGAGGGTGCCGGCGTGGTCTTCACCTCGGCGTTCCAGGCCGCCTTCTCGATCGGCGCGCTGGCCGGCGGCCTGGCGGTGGACCACTCCTCCCCCGGTACGGTCATGCTGCTCGGCGGGACGGTCGCCCTGCTCGCCGCGGCCGCCGTGTGGCGGTACGGCCACCGGGTCCGTCCCGAGCCGACGCCGTGAGACGGCCGACGCGGTGACACACCCCCGGCCGGACCCTGGCCGTCCGCTCCGTCCGCGGTGAGAATGCCGGGGTGCCGTCAGCCCGTCCGTCCGTACGGCGGAGCCGCGGACGGCACCGCCGGCCGGGACGGTCCCGGGCGGCCGAGGACGAGAGGACGGCCGACGGATGGACAGCCAGCGGATGGATCCGGCGTTCCAGGGGCGGTTCGGCGACTACCAGAACGAGATCTATCTGCGCGGGCTCGGCGGCGTGCTGCCGACGATGCCGATGGCCTTCACCGAACTGGAGGCACGGGCGAGCACGGCACTGGCGCCCTCCGTGCTCTCCTACGTGGCGGGCGGGGCGGGCGACGAGTCCACCCAGCGGGCGAACGTCGCCGCCTTCGGCCGGTGGGGCCTGGTGCCGCGGATGATGGTCGGCGCGCGCGCACGGGACCTGTCGGTGGGCCTGTTCGGGATGCGGCTGCCGACCCCGCTGTTCATGGCTCCGATCGGGGTGATCGGCCTGTGCGCCCAGGACGGTCACGGGGACCTGGCCACCGCCCGGGCCGCCGCCCGGACCGGTGTGCCGATGGTCGCCTCCACCCTGACGGTCGATCCGCTGGAGCGGGTGGCCGCCGAGTTCGGCGACACTCCCGGCTTCTTCCAGCTCTACACCCCCACCGACCGGGCGCTCGCCGAGAGCCTGGTGCACCGGGCGCAGGCCGCCGGCTACCGGGGCATCGTCGTCACCCTGGACACCTGGGTCACCGGCTGGCGCCCGCGCGACCTGGCGACCGCCAACTTCCCCCAGCTGCGCGGCCACTGCCTGGCCAACTACACCTCCGACCCGGTGTTCCGCGCCCGCCTCGCCAAGGCCCCGGAGGAGGACCCGCAGGCGGCCGTCCTGGAGTGGGCCGGCGTCTTCGGCAACCCCCTGACCTGGGACGACCTGCCCTGGCTGCGCTCGCTCACCGACCTGCCGATCCTTCTCAAGGGCATCTGCCACCCCGAGGACGTCCGCCGCGCCAGGGACGGCGGCGTCGACGGCATCTACTGCTCCAACCACGGCGGCCGCCAGGCCAACGGCGGACTCGCCGCCCTCGACGCCCTCCCCGGCGTCGTCGAAGCCGCCGACGGCCTGCCCGTCCTCTTCGACTCCGGCGTCCGCTCGGGCACCGACGTCGTCAAGGCCCTCGCCCTCGGCGCCACCGCCGTCGGCGTCGGCCGCCCGTACGCCTACGGCCTGGCTCTGGAGGGCACCGACGGCATCGTCCACGTACTGCGCTCCCTGCTCGCCGAGGCCGACCTCCTGATGGCCGTCGACGGCTATCCCACCCTCGCCTCCCTCCGCGCGGACGGCGCGCTGCGCCGCACATGACGAGAATTCAGGTCACAAGAAGTCAGGTCACGACGAGGAATCAGGTCATCGTGTCCACCGGAAAGCGGCGGGGCTTGCCGGGACATTCGGGACGGCCCTACGCTCGAACGGCACAAATCGGGTCCGTACGTTCCCGCACGCTCGGAGGTCCGCCATCATCCGCGTCCTGCTGACCGCCTTCGAGCCGTTCGGCCGCGATCCCCTGAACTCGTCCCTGGAGGCGGGCCGACTGGTCGCCGCCGGTCCGCCGGCCGGGGTGGCCCTGGAGTTCGCCGGGCTGCCCTGGGCGTTCGGCGACTCGATCGCCGAACTGCGCCGGGCGGTGGCCCGGTTCGAGCCGGACCTGGTCATCGCCACCGGCCAGGGCGGCAACCGGCCGGACCTCACGGTCGAGCGGGTGGCGATCAACCTCGACGACGCCGTCCGGACAGCCGACCGGAAGGGCAACCAGCCGCTCGACCAGCCGGTCGTGCCGGACGGCCCGGCCGCGTACTTCTCCTCCCTGCCGGTGAAGGCCTGCGTGGAGGCGGTCCAGCAGGCCGGGATCCCGGCCACCGTCTCGCACACCGCCGGCACCCACCTCTGCAACCACGTGTTCTACGGGCTGGCGCACCTGATCGCCACCGAACGCCCGGAGCTGCGCGGCGGGTTCGCGCGCCTTCCGTACCTGCCGAGCCAGGCCTCCGGCCGGGAGCAGAGCGCCTCGATGTCGGCCGAGACGGCCGCCGAGGGGGTCCGCATCCTGATCCGCAGCGCCGTGGCCACCCTCCACCTGCCGCCCGTCGGCACGGTGGCGGCACCGCGCCGACGAAGCTGGCTGTCCCGCCGGATCAACTGATTCCCCGAAACTAGGTTCTGGAGACTGAGTTCCGGAGACTTCCGGAAATGCGAAGAACCCCCATCCGGATCCCGGATGGGGGTTCTTCTGAATAATTGTTCGGCGGCGTCCTACTCTCCCACAGGGTCCCCCCTGCAGTACCATCGGCGCTGTAAGGCTTAGCTTC
>NZ_JBHXEM010000207.1:0-9610 GCF_042724755.1 Kitasatospora sp. NPDC127067
TTCGACGCGGGTGTGACGGGTCTGTACGGGGCTCTGGTGTGCGGTGGCGAGGTGGTGGTCGCCGCGTTGGACGACGCTCTGCCGGGTGTGTTGGGCGGTCGTCGGCCGTCGTTCATGAAGGTGACGCCGAGCGCGCTGGCGGTGCTGGACTCGCTGGGCGATCGGGTGAGTCCGACGGGCCGGCTGATGGTGGGCGGTGAGGCGGTCCAGGCGGCGGCGGTGGCGCAGTGGCGCGAGCGGCACCCGGGTGTCGTGGTGGTGGACCACTACGGTCCGACGGAGGCGACGGTCGGGTGCACCGACTTCGTGCTCCCGGAGGTGCTGGACGGGTCGGAGGTCGTCCCGATCGGCCGGCCGATGTGGAACACCCGGGCGTATGTGCTGGATTCCGGGCTGCGTCCGGTCCCGGTGGGTGCGGCGGGTGAGCTGTACATCGCCGGTGCCCAGCTGGCGCGCGGCTACCTGGGCCGTCCGGACCTGACGGCGGAGCGGTTCGTGGCCTGCCCGTTCGGCGAGGCGGGGGAGCGGATGTACCGCACCGGCGACCTGGCGCGGTGGCGCGCCGACGGGGCGCTGGAGTACCTGGGCCGTACCGACGACCAGGTGAAGGTGCGCGGTTACCGCATCGAGCTGGGCGAGATCGAGTCCGTCCTGCTCGGCCAGGCCGGCGTGGCACAGGGTGTGGTGATCGTCCGCGAGGACGTCCCCGGCGACAAGCGGCTGACCGCCTACGCCGTCCCGGACATGGATGCGGACGTGGCGCTGGATGCCGTCGCGCTGCGGGATGCGCTCGCGACGGCGCTTCCCGACTACATGGTCCCGTCCGCGGTCGTGCTGCTGGAGGCGCTGCCGCTGACCGTCAACGGCAAGCTGGACCGTCGCGCCCTGCCGGTCCCGGACCGGACCGCCGAGCTGGAGGCCTCCTACCGCGCCCCCCGGACGCCCGAGGAGATCCTCCTGTGCGAGGCGTTCGCCGAGGTCCTCGGTCTGGAGCGGGTCGGCATCGACGACAACTTCTTCGAACTCGGCGGGCATTCGCTGCTGGCGGTGACGCTGGTGGAGCGACTGCGTTCCCGCGGTCTGCAGGTGTCGGTGAAGGCGCTGTTCCAGGCGCCGACGCCGGCCGGACTTGCGGCCGTCGACGCAGGCCAGGCGTTCGTGGTGCCGGAGAACCGGATCCCGAGCGACGCGACCGCGCTGACTCCGGACATGATCACGCTGGCCGAGGTCACCGAGGACGATCTCGCGCGGATCGTGGAGCAGGTCCCGGGCGGTGCGGCGAACGTCGCCGACGTCTACCCGCTGGCGCCGCTGCAGGAGGGCATCTTCTTCCACCACCTGCTGGACGCCGACCAGGGCCGTGACGTCTACACCCTGCCGACGGTGCTGGGATTCGACTCGCGGGAGCGGGTCGACGGATTCGTGTCCGCGGTGCAGGCGGTGGTGGACCGGCACGACATCCTGCGGACGGCCGTGCTGTGGGAGGGACTGTCCCAGCCGCTGCAGGTCGTGCTGCGGCAGGCTCCGCTGGTGGTGTCAGAGATCGCCCTGGCGGCCGGCGCCGGTGACGACGCGGTCGCCCGGCTGCTGGCGGCGTGCCCGCCGTCGATGGACATCCGCCGGGCACCTCTTCTTGATCTGACTGTCACTCAGGATGCTTCTGGTGGCCGGTGGTTGGTCGCGCTTCGCAGCCACCACCTGATCCGCGACCACCAGGCGCTGGAAGTCCTGCTGGACGAGGTGCGGGCGCACCTGGAGCAGGAGGAAGACCGGCTGCCGGAGCCGGCGCCGTACCGCGACTTCGTCGCGCACGCGCGAATGGCGGTCACGGCCGAGCAGCACCGCGCGTTCTTCGAGCGGGCGCTCGGGGAGGTGGAGGAGCCGACCGCGCCGTACGGCGTGCTGGACACGCGCGGCGACGGCGGCGAGGTCGGTGAGACGCTTGTCGAGCTGTCGGAGGAATTGGCCGACCGGGTACGCGAGTTGGCGCGTCGCCACGGTGTGAGTGCGGCGGCGTTCTTCCACCTGGCGTGGGCGCGGGTCGTGGCGGCGACGACGGGGCAGACGCATCCGGTGTTCGGCACGGTGCTGCTCGGCCGGATGGACGCGGGAGGTGCGGCGAGCCGTACGCCGGGTCTGTACATCAACACGCTGCCGATCCGGGTCGACGCCACCCAGCGACTGGGCGACGGACTGCGGGCAGCACAGGCGCAGTTGGCCGAGCTGCTGACCCATGAGCACGCCCCGCTGACCCTCGCCCAGCAGGCGACCAGCCTGCCGGCGCAGAGCCCGCTTTTCACCTCGATCCTCAACTACCGTCACAGCAAGCAGCGTTCGGAGTCCGGTCAGGGGAACCTGCCGGAGACCGGGATCGCGGGCATCGACATCCTGTACGCCCATGAGGGCAACAACTACCCGTTGACGGTGTCGGTGGACGACACCGGCGCCGGGTTCCGGTTCACGGTGCAGGCGTGCGCGCCGATGGACTCGGCTGTGGTCTGCGGTCTGCTGTGCACGGCGGTGGAGAATCTGGTCGGCGGGCTGGAGCAGGACTCCGCCGCCACGCTCGACCGGATCGCGGTTCTGGACGCCGGGCAGCGGGAGTTGGTGCTGCGCGGGTGGAACGACACCGTGCGTGAGGTTCCGGTGGGGACGTTGCCGGGGCTGTTCGAGGCTCAGGTGGCGCGGACGCCGGATGCGGTGGCGGTGGTGTTCGGCAGTGGTGCGGCGCGTGAGGTCGTGTCGTATGCGGAGTTGAACGAGCGGGCGAACCGCTTGGCGCACCTGCTGGTCGAGGGCGGTGTCGGCGCCGAGGATCTGGTGGCGGTGTGTCTGCCGCGCTCGGTGGAGCTGGTGGTGTCGTTGCTGGCGATCGGGAAGGCGGGGGCGGCGTATCTGCCGCTGGACCCGGACTATCCGGTGGAGCGTCTGGCCTCCACCTTGGAGGACGGTCGTCCGGCGGTGCTGGTCACCGACAGCGTGACGATGGGCGGAGAGCTGACGGGTGGTGTCCGGCGGATCGACCTGGACAGCCCGGACACCGTCAGCGCCCTGAGTGTGCAGGCGGTTTCGAATCCGGCGCGGGTGGGTCACGGGCCGCAGAGCCCGGCGTACGTGATCTACACCTCGGGGTCGACGGGTCGTCCGAAGGGTGTGGTGGTTGCGCACGACGGTGTGGTGAACCGTTTGGCGTGGATGCAGGAGGACTACGGGCTGACCTCGTCGGATCGGGTGTTGCAGAAGACTCCGGTCGGGTTCGACGTCTCCGTGTGGGAGTTCTTCTGGCCGCTGACGACGGGCGCCACCCTGGTGGTTGCCCGTCCGGACGGGCATCGTGATCCGGCGTATCTGGCGGAGGTGATCCGTGCGGAGGGTGTGACGGTCGCGCACTTCATTCCGTCGATGATGCAGGTGTTCCTGCTGGAGCCGGCCGTGCGGACCTGCACGTCTCTGCGGGCGGTGTTCGCGAGTGGTGAGGCGTTGTCGCCGGAGCTGCGTGACGCCTTCCTGCGCGACCTCGGCGTGTCGCTGCACAACCTGTACGGGCCGACGGAGGCGTCGATCGACGTCACCGCCTGGGAGTGCGTGCCGGGGACGGCGACGGTGCCGATCGGTGGGCCGGTCGGCAACACCCGGGTGTACGTGCTGGACGCGGCCCTGCGTCCGGTTCCGGTCGGTGTGGCAGGCGAGTTGTACCTCGCCGGTGTGCAGTTGGCACGTGGGTATCTGAACCGTCCGGGGCTGACGGCGGAGCGTTTCGTGGCCTGTCCGTTCGGCGAGTCCGGGGAGCGGATGTACCGTACGGGTGACCTGGCGCGTTGGCGCGAGGACGGCACGCTGGACTACCTGGGCCGGACCGACGACCAGGTGAAGGTGCGCGGTTACCGCATCGAGCTGGGCGAGATCGAGGCGGCCGTCCTCGGTTGGTCGGGTGTCGCGCAGGCGGCCGTGATCGTCCGCGAGGACGTTCCGGGCGACAAGCGCATTGCCGCCTACGTGGTGCCCGCCGCCGGTGCGGAGGTGGACACCGCCGAGATCCGGGCCGGGCTGGGCGCCGTCCTGCCGGAGTACATGGTCCCGTCCGCGATCGTGCTGCTGGACGCGCTCCCGCTGACGGTCAACGGCAAGCTGGACCGCCGCGCTCTGCCGGCCCCCGAGATCACCGCGATCCAGGAGGCCTACCGGGCGCCGCGCACGGCGGACGAGGAACTGCTCTGCGAGGTGTTCGCCGAGGTCCTCGGGCTGGAGCGGGTCGGCATCGACGACAACTTCTTCGAGCTCGGCGGTCACTCCCTGCTGGCCGTCACCCTGGTCGAGCGCCTCCGCTCGCGCGGCCTCCAGGTCTCGGTGCGGGCGCTCTTCCAGGCCCCGACGGCGGCCGGACTTGCGGCCGTCGACACCGGCCGGGCCTTCGTGGTGCCGGAGAACCGGATCCCGCAGGACGCCACCGCGCTGACTCCGGACATGATCACGCTGGCCGAGGTCACCGAGGACGATCTCGCACGGATCGTGGAGCAGGTCCCCCGCGGTGCGGCGAACATCGCCGACATCTACCCGCTGGCGCCGCTGCAGGAGGGGATCTTCTTCCACCACCTGCTGGACGCCGACCAGGGCCGCGACGTCTACATCGTCCCGGTCGTTCTGGGCTTCGACTCCCGCGAGCGCGTCGAGGCGTTCGTGACCGCGCTCCAGCACGTCGTCGACCGGCACGACATCCTGCGGACGGCCGTTCTGTGGGAGGGCATCTCCCAGCCGCTCCAGGTCGTCCTGCGCCAGGCGCCGTTGGCGGTCGAGGAGGTCGTCCTCACCGGGGACCAGGGCGATGACGCGGTGGCCCGGCTGCTGGCGGCCTGCCCGTCGTCGATGGACATCCGTCAGGCGCCGATGCTTGATCTGACGATCACTCACATTACCTCCGGCGGAAGCTGGTTGGTCGCTCTGCGCAGCCACCACCTGATCCGCGACCACCAGGCTCTGGAGATCCTGTTGGACGAGGTGCGAGCGCACCTGGAGCAGGAGGAGGGCCACCTGCCGGCCCCGGCGCCGTACCGCGACTTCGTCGCCCACGCTCGCCTGGCGGTCACCGCCGACCAGCACCGCGCCTACTTCGAGCGGGCGCTCGGTGACGTCGAGGAGCCGACCGCGCCGTACGGCGTCCTGGGCACTCGCGGCGACGGCAGTGACACCGGCGAGGCGATCGTCGAGCTGTCGGCCGAACTGGCCGAGCGCGTCCGCGAACAGGCGCGTCGCCACGGCGCCAGTGCCGCCGCGCTGTTCCACCTGGCGTGGGCGCGGGTCGCGGCGGCGACGACCGGGCAGACGCATCCGGTGTTCGGCACGGTGCTGCTCGGCCGGATGGATGCCGGGGACACGGCGAGCCGCACCCCGGGCCTGTTCATCAACACCCTGCCGATCCGGATCGACGCCACCCGGCCGCTGGACGCCGGACTGCGGTCGGTCCAGGTCCAGTTGGGCGAGCTGCTGCGGCACGAGCACGCCCCGCTGGCGCTCGCCCAGCAGGTGGCCGGACTCCCCACCCAGAGTCCGCTGTTCACCTCGCTCCTCAACTACCGCCACAGCAGGCCGCGTTCGGAGTCCTGTCAGGGGAACCTACTGGAAACCGGGATCGCGGGCATCGACATCCTGTACGCCCACGAGCGGAACAACTATCCGTTGACGGCTTCGGTGGACGACACCGGCGTCGGCTTCCGGCTCACGGTGCACGCGGCCGAGCCGATCGGCTCCGACACCGTCTGCGGCCTGCTGCACACCGCCGTCGAGAATCTGGTCGGCGCCCTGGAGGCGCACCCCGCCGCCACGCTGGACACGGTCGCCGTCCTGGACGACCGTCGGCAGGACCAGCTGCTGCGCGGTTGGAACGACACCGCGCGGGAGCTGCCGGCCGCGACGCTGCCGGAGCTGTTCGAGGCGCAGGCCGCCCGGACGCCGGACGCGGTCGCGTTGGTGCGCACGCGCGCCATGGACCCGGACACCACGGACACCCCGGACCACGAGACGCTGACCTACGCCGAACTCGACGCGCGCGCCGGCCGCCTGGCCCGCGTCCTGGCCGGCCACGGGGTCGGGCCGGAGTCGCTGGTCGCCGTCGGCATGCACCGGTCCACGGAGCTGGTCACCACCTTCCTGGCGATCGCCAAGGCGGGCGGCGTGTTCGTCCCGCTGGACCTGCGTTCGCCCGAGGCGCGGACGGCGGCCGTCCTGGCGGACGCCCGGCCGCACCTGCTGGTGGCCGACTCCGCCCTGCGGGAGCACGAGGTCGTGCGCACGGCCGAGGCGCAGGGCACCCGGGTGGTCCTCGTCGACGCCGACGTCCTCGCCGCGTCCGCAGCGGACGGCGCGGACAGCTCGGACGGCGCGGACACCATGGAGCCCGTGAGCCCGACGCGGGTGCTGCCGGACCAGGCGGCGTACATCATGTACACCTCCGGCTCCACCGGCACCCCCAAGGGCATCGTCACCACGCACGCCGACGTCGCCGCCCTCGTGCGGGACTCGCGCTGGAACGTCGGCCCGGCCGACCGCGTGCTGTTCCACGCCCCGCACGCCTTCGACGCCTCCACCTACGAGCTGTGGGTCCCGCTGGTCCACGGCGGCAGCGTCTCCATCGCGCCGGAGGTCAAGCTCGACAGCGCCACCCTGCACCGGCTGATCGTCGACACCCGGGCCACCCACGTCCACGTCACGGCCGGGCTCTTCCGCGTCATCAGCGAGGAGAGCCCCGAGATCTTCGCCGACGTGACGGAGGTCCTCACCGGCGGCGACGTCGTGCCGCCCACCGCGGTCACGCGGCTGCTCGACGCCCTCCCGCACCTGACCGTCCGCCACCTGTACGGCCCGACCGAGACCACGCTGTGCGCCACCCAGCACCCGATGGCCGCCCGGGCCGAGCTCGGGCACACGCTCCCCATCGGCAGCCCGATGGACGACACCCGGGTGTACGTGCTGGACGCCGCGCTGCGGCCGGTGCCGGTGGGGGTGCCCGGCGAGCTGTACATCGCCGGCACCGGGCTGGCCCGGGGCTACCTGAACCGTCCGGGCCTGACCGCGGAGCGCTTCGTGGCCTGCCCGTTCGGCGGGCCGGGGGATCGCATGTACCGCACGGGCGACCTCGCCCGCTGGCGCGAGGACGGCACGCTCGACTACCTGGGCCGCACCGACGACCAGGTGAAGATCCGCGGCTTCCGGATCGAGTTGGCGGAGATCGAGTCCGCCCTGCTCGCCCGGCCGGGCGTGGCCCAGGGCGTGGTGATCGTCCGCGAGGACGTCCCCGGCGACAAGCGGCTGACCGCCTACGTGGTGCCCGAGGCGGGCGCGGCGGTGGACACCGCCGCCCTGCGCGCGGAGCTGGCGGCGGTGCTGCCGGACTACATGGTCCCGTCCGCGGTGCTCGCCCTGGAGGCGCTGCCGCTGACGGCCAACAGCAAGCTGGACCGCCGTGCTCTCCCGGCACCGGACCACGCGGCGGCGCTGGAGGCGTCCTACCGGGCGCCGCGGACACCGGAGGAGCAGCTGCTGTCCGAGCTGTTCGCGGACGTCCTGGGCCTGCCGCAGGTCGGCGTCGACGACGACTTCTTCGAGCTGGGCGGGCACTCGCTGCTGGCCACCCGGCTGGTCAGCCGCGTCCGTTCGGCGCTGCGGGTGGAACTGCCGCTGCGGGTGGTCTTCGAGAGCCCCACCGTGGCCGCGCTGGCGCCCCGGCTGTCGAAGGCGGAGCAGGCCGCGCCCGCGCTGGTCGCCACCGCCCGCCCGGACGTGGTGCCGCTCTCCCTGGAGCAGCGCCGGATGTGGTTCCTCAACGAGCTGGACGGCGCGAACGCGGCCTACAACATCCCGCTGGCGCTGCGGTTCGCGGGCGCCCTGGACCGGTCGGCGCTGGCGGACGCCCTGCGGGACGTGGTGGCGCGGCACGAGGTGCTGCGGACGGTCTTCCCGGCCCCGGCGGGGGAGCCGCGGCAGCGGGTCCTCGCCGTGGACGAGTACCGCTGCGAGCTCGCGGTGGTGGAGGCGGCCGCGGCCGACGTCGACGGGCTGCTGGCCCGGGCGGCCGCCCGCCCGTTCGACCTGGCCACGGAGATCCCGATCCGGGCGACCCTGTTCGCGGTCGGGCCCGAGGAGCACGTCCTGCTGGTGGTGATCCACCACATCGCCGGCGACGGCTGGTCGATGCGCCCGCTGGCCCAGGACCTCTCGTCCGCCTACACGGCGCGCAGCACCGGCGGCGCGCCCGACTGGGCCCCGCTCCCGGTGCAGTACGCCGACTACACGGTGTGGCAGCGCGAGCTGCTCGGCGCGGACGACGACCCGGGCAGCGTGCTGAACCGTCAGCTCGCCTACTGGGAGAAGACGCTCGACGGCACCCGGCAGCAGCTGGAGCTGCCGGCGGACCGTCCGCGCCCGGCGGCGCTGACCCACCGCGGCGGGGTCGTCGAGCTGACCGTCCCGGCCGGGCTGCACGAGGAGCTGACCAGGCTCGCCCGGGCCGAGGGCGTGACCATGTTCATGGTGCTCCAGGCGGCCCTGGCCACGATGCTGTCCCGGCTCGGCGCGGGGGAGGACATCCCGATCGGCACGGCGGTCGCCGGGCGTACGGACGCGGCCATGGACGACATGGTCGGGTTCTTCGTCAACACCCTGGTCCTGCGGACGGACCTCTCCGGTTCGCCGACGTTCTCCGGCCTGCTCAACCGGGTCCGCGAGGCGGGACTGGAGGCGTTCGCGCACCAGGACGTCCCGTTCGAGCGGCTGGTGGAGAGCCTGGCCCCGGCCCGCTCGCTGACCCACCACCCGCTGTTCCAGGTCATGCTGGTCCTCCAGAACAACGAGGGGGCCACGCTCGACCTGCCCGGGCTGGACGTCAGCGGCCTGCCGAACGGCAGCTGGCCGGCCAAGTACGACCTCGACTTCACCTTCGAGGAGTGCTTCACCGCCGACCGGCGCCCGGCCGGCCTGCGGGGCCGCATCGTCTACGCCCGGGACCTCTTCGAGCACGGGACGGCCGAGCAGTTCGGCGCCAGGCTGCACCGGGTGCTCGCGGCGATGGCCGCCGATCCGCGCCAACCGGCCCACCGGGTCGAGGTGTTGGGCGAGGCGGAGCGGGAGCTGGTGCTGTTCGGGTGGAACGACACGGCGCGTGAGGTGCCGGCGGTGACGCTGCCGGAGCTGTTCGAGGCGCAGGCGGTGCGGACGCCGGGTGCGGTGGCGGTGTCGGACGCGGCGGGTGGTGTGACGTACGGGGAGTTGAACGAGCGGGCGAACCGTCTGGCGCACCTGCTGGTCGGGGGTGGTGTGGGGCCGGAGGACCTGGTCGCGGTGTGCCTGCCGCGCTCGGTGGAGCTGGTGGTGGCGCTGCTCGCGATCGGCAAGACGGGGTCGGCGTACCTGCCGCTGGACCCGGAGTACCCGGTCGAGCGGCTGGCGGCGACGGTGGCGGACGCCCGGCCGTCGGTGCTGGTCACCTCCGGTGCGACGGCGGGGCTGGGCCTGGGCGTTGGCGCCGGGGTGCGGCGGATCGACCTGGACGCCGCGGAGACCGCCGATGCGCTGAGCGTGCTGCCGGTGTCGGATCCGGAGCGTGCGGGCCACCGTCCGG
>NZ_JBHXEM010000208.1:0-9473 GCF_042724755.1 Kitasatospora sp. NPDC127067
TCGCCGGGGGGGGGGGGGTTAACCCCCCCCCGGGCGCCGCCGCGTCGTCCGCCACCGGGGCTACCAGGGGCCGTACGGACCGGTGTTGCTCCGGCCGCCCCGGCCGCCGCTGCCTCCGGTCAGTGCCCGGATCGCCGGGCGGACGTCCACCACGTAGACGATCGAGGCGACCAGACCGGCCAGGGTGCCGATGCCGGTGAAGAAGTTCACCCCGAACAGGAAGTCCCAGCCGAAGGAGATCGCCAGGATCGCCACCCAGAAGCCCTTGGTCTTCTTGTCGGCCGCCCGGTAGGCGTCCTCCCGGCGGGTGACCGCGTCGGCCAGGGCGAACAGCTTGTAGCCGAGGATGGCGATGGTCGCCCACCAGATCGGGTTCAGATAGGAAAAGGCCAGAATCTGCAACACTCCGACCATTTCGATCTCCTCTGCTCTCAACTCCGGCACTGCGACCGCCGCCCATCCTGGCACGACGACCGTCCACGACGGGGTCAACGTCCTACGGTCACCTACTGTGCCCCTCGGGGCACCACGTCACTCCGCGGCGTCGGCGGCGCCCTTGCGGGCCCGGGCGGGCTTCTTCGGGGCGGGCTCGGCGCCACCCTCCGCGGCCGGGGCGGGCTCGGCCGGCTCCGCGACCCCGACCGGCTCCACGGTCAGCTCGGGCCGCTCGGACGGCTCGCCCTCCTCCGAGGCTCCCGGGCGGGCCTTGTCCACCACGACCTTGCCGCGCTCGGCCAGCTCGTCGTAGGTCTCCTTGGCCTTCACCGCCAGCTCGACCGCGCGGGCCACCTGCTGCAGCGCGAAGCCCTGGGCCCGCTCCTGCAGGGCCTTGAGGTCCGTCGGCATGCCGGTGACGGTCTCGGTGACCTTGGCCTGCGCCCCGGTCAGCAGCGACTGCGCCTCCTGGAGCGTGGCGGTGGCCTTCTCCTGAGCGCCCTTGCGGTCCGCCGCCAGCGCCTCGACCCGGCCCGGCACCTCGCGCAGCTTCTCGTACGCGAGGTCCCCGGCGCCGGCCAGGGCGTACAGCGGGGTCGGGTCGCTGAGGGTCTTCTTGATCTCGTCGGTGATGGGCATGGTTACCGGTCCTCCCGGTGGGTGTTCTGGGTGGCTGGGCCGTCGGTCGTCGGGGTGGGTGCCGACGCGGCGTTCTCCTTGAGGAAGGCGTCGTAGACCGCGAGCAGCGCCTGCTTCTGCTGCTCGTTGATCAGCGGATCGGCCAGGATCGAGGCCCGCAGTTCCAGGCCCTCGCCCCGCCGCTCCTCCAGGATCCCGGCCTGGACGTACAGCGTCTCCGCCGAGATCCGCAGCGCCTTGGCGATCTGCTGGAGGATCTCCGCGCTCGGCTTGCGCAGCCCGCGCTCGATCTGGCTGAGGTACGGGTTGGACACGCCGGCGACCTCCGCCAGCTGCCGCAGCGAGTACTGGGCGTTGCGGCGCTGCTCGCGGATGTACTCGCCCAGCGAGCCGACGTTCAGTGAGGCCATGCGGACAGCCTGCAACACCCCGCTTGCAAATGCAAGCAGGGTGCTAGCGGCAGCAACCGCGCGCCCCCGTCGGGGCGCGGCCGGAGCCAGGGCGGACCGGGCGGTCAGGCCAGATGGGCGAGGAGGAGCTCAATGAGCCGTTCGGGGGTGCGCAGCGGGAGGTAGTGGTCGGCGTCCGGGACGAGGTGGCCGCGGGCACCGGGGATGTCGTCGGCGAGCCGCCGGGCGATGGCCGCGATCTCCGGGTGGTCGCGGTTGCCGTGGACGACCAGGGTGGGCGCGGCGACCGTGCCCAGGAGCGGCTCGGCCGCCCGGGCCGGGGCGCCCGCGAGGTGGTGCTCGCTGACGATCCGGCGGGCCGCGTTCTCCTCGACCATCGCCGCGATCAGCTCGCCGCCCGGTGCGCCGCGGCCCAGGGCGGCCCAGACGGAGAGCTCCAGCTCGGCCAGCTCCGCCGCGTCGCCACGGCGCCGGGCCTCGGCGTAGGCGGTGGTCTCCGGGGACGGCGGCCAGTCGTGGCCGCTGACCGAGGCGCCGACCAGGCCGAGCGCGGTGACCCGGTCGGGGTGGGCGAGGGCGAAGTCCAGGGCGGTCTCCCCGCCCATGCTCAGACCGACCAGCGCGGCACCGGGCAGACCGAAGTGGTCCAGGACGGCGCCCAGGTCCGCGACGTCGTCGAAGGCCTGCTCCGGCGTGCTGGAGCGGCCGAGGCCGCGGGCGTCGTAGCGGATCACGTCGTGGTGCCGGGCGAGCGCCGGGGCGACGGCGTCCCACAGCCGGGAGTCCATGCCGGAGCCGTGCAGCAGCACCACCGGGCTGCCGGCTCCTCGGCGCTCCGCCCACAGCCGGCCGCCGCCGGGGGCCGGAACGTGGACCGTGCGGGCCTGTTCCGCGGGGACGTGCTCCGCGGGGACGTGGACCCCGGAGCCGGGGGCTTCGGAGCCGGGGGCGTCAGGGGCAGGGACGTCCGAGGCAGGGGCGTCGAGGGCTTCGGGGTGCGGGCTCATGCGGTGATCCTTCCAGAGCCCCGGCGAGGCCCGCCGGTCAACCGGACTCGGGCAGCCGGACCGGCATCAGCACGGAGAAGGTACCCGAACGACCGGGCGTGCGAACGGCCAACGGGGCGATCGGGCCGCCGAGTTCGAGGAGCAGCTGCCCGGGGCGGCCGGCGTCGAGGGCTTCCAGCAGGAAGTCCCGGTTGACGGCCAGTCGGTAGCCCTCGGGGGCCGGATCGTCGGCGACCGTCAGGCGGCCGTCCCCGGTCAGGGTCAGGACGGTGACCTCGCAGTCGGCGCCGTCCGGGCCGGAGGGCAGGGTACGGGTGGCCCCGGCCGCCACGGCCGCCCGCAGTTCGGCGGCGGAGAGGGTGATCCGGTGCTCCGGCGCGAGCCGGGTGACGGCCCGGTGGTCGGGGTAGTCGAAGTCCAGCGCGGCGCCCTCGATCCGGTGCTCCCCGACCTCGGCCCGGACCGGACCACCGCCGAGGGTGAGCGCGACCTCCGCCGCCCCCGAGCCGAGCAGCGCGCGCAGCGCGTCCACCAGCGCGGTCGGGACGACCGTGCCCGCCACCGGCCGCTCGGGCGTGTCACCGGCGGCGGACACCTCGGCGAGGGCCATCCGGTAGCGGTCGGTGGCGACCAGGCGCAGCACCGGGCCGTCGGGCTCGAAGAGCACGCCGGCGAGCGAGGGCAGCTCCGGGTCCCCGCAGACCGCGAAGCGGACCGCGTCCAGGGCGGCCGCGAGCTCTTCGGCCGGGACGGTGAACCGGAGTCCGGCGGGGGTGGTGGTCATCGGCTGCTCCCTCTGGTCGATCATCGCGTGGATCAGGGAGAGCTCGCGGCGGGCGTCGGCGAGGCCGTCCTCCAGACGGCGCAGGTGCGCGTCGAGCACCTGCCGGGCCTCCTCGCCGCCGGGCGCGGCGCCGAGCACGGCGCGGACGTCCGTCAGCGGCAGGCCCACCCGGCGCAGCCTGGCCAGCAGCCGGGCGTCGGCGAGCTGGCCGGGCCGGTACCAGCGGTAGCCGGTCTGCGGATCGACCCAGGCGGGGGTGAGCACCTCGGCGCCGTCGTAGTAGCGCAGGGTGCCGACGCCCAGTCCGCTGGCGCGGGCCAGTTCGCCGATGCTGTGCAGCTCGCTCTCCATGCCGGTGACTCTGCGGGCTCGACCTGGTCGAGGGTCAAGCCGGGTCGGGCCGGTCGGCGCCGTCACCGGGGGCGGGAGCGTCGGCGGCGGGAGCGTCGGCGGCGGAAGGGACGGGGGCCGAGGGAGGCACGGGAGCCGGGTGAGGGGCGAGGGCTGCGCCGGCGAGGTGGGCCAGCTTGTGGGGGTTGCGGACGCTGCGGATCCCGGCGATCCGCACGGTGCCGTCGGGCTGCTCGGCGAATTCGAACACCGACACGGAGTCGACGGCCCCGTCCACGGTGACCAGCGCACCGGGCTCGCCGTTGACCAGGACCGGACGGGCGCCGGCACCCTCGCCGAGCTGCCCGAGCCCCCCGAGGACGAAGCGGGCGACGTTCTCGGCACCGATGACCGGCCGCAGCGCGGCGCGGATCACCCCACCGCCGTCCGTCCAGGCGGTGACGTCGGGGGCGAGCAGTTCGAGCATCCGGTTGAGGTCGCCGCCGGCGCAGGCCACCAGGAACTCGTCGGTGGCGCGGCGACGCAGCTCGGGCGGGGCGTCGTAGCGCGGCCGGCCGGCGCGCACGTGCGCCCGGGCCCGGCTGCCGACCTGACGACAGGCGGCTTCGGTGCGGTCCAGGGCCTCGGCGATCTCCTGGTAGGTGAATCCGAAGGCCTCCTTGAGCACGAACACCGCCCGCTCCAGCGGGGACAGGCTCTCCAGCACCACCAGCAGGGCCACCGAGACCGTCTCGGCCCGCTCGACGCCCTCGGTCGCGTCCGGCTCGGTGACCAGCGGCTCGGGCAGCCAGGGGCCGACGTAGGACTCGCGGCGCACGGCGGCCGAGTCCAGCTTGTTGAGCGCGAGGTTGGTGACCGTACGGGCCAGGAAGCCGCCGGGACTGGCGACCGGGCCGGTGACGCCGCTCCAGCGCAGCCAGGTGTCCTGGACCAGGTCCTCGGCATCGGCGACGCTGCCGAGCATCCGGTAGGCGATGCCGAAGACCGTCCGCCGGTGCTGCTCGAAGTCGGCCAAGCGGGAGTCGGCCAACAGGGAATCGGCCGACGGCGCGTCGTGGGTGTCGGTCACCCGCGCGACGCTACCGCACGGTAGCCGCCGCGCTCAGCCCCGGAAGGCCTCGTAGGCGGGGGCGAGCACGACGGCGAGGTCGCGGCCGTACACGGTGATGCCGGAGCGGCCGAGGCGGCGCAGCGAGGACTCTTCCGGACCGTCCTCCTCCGCCGCCGCCGGCGCACGGCGCAGGGTGAAGTCGCCGCACCAGTAGGCGGCGACGTTGACCACGGGCGGTTTCGGTTCGTCGCTCACGCGTCCTCCTCGGCCACGGCGTCCTCCCGGGTGAGGGCGACCAGTTCGCGCAGCGCCTCGACCGGCAGGTCGGTGAGCCAGCGCTCCCCCTCCCCCACCACCGCCTCGGCCAACGAGCGCTTGGCGGCGAGGAGTTCGTCGATCCGCTCCTCGACGGTGCCGACGCAGACCAGCCGGCGGACCTGGACGTCCCGGCGCTGGCCGATCCGGAAGGCCCGGTCGGTGGCCTGCTCCTCGACCGCCGGGTTCCACCAACGGTCCAGGTGGATCACCTGGTTGGCGGCGGTCAGGTTGAGGCCGGTGCCGCCGGCCCGCAGCGAGAGCAGGAACACCCCCGGCCCGTCCGGGGATTGGAAGCGTTCGACCAGCTCCTCACGGCGCGCCCGGGGCAGGCCGCCGTGCAGGTAGAGCACCTCCTCGCCGAGCCGGCGCTCCAGGTACGGGCGGAGCATCGCACCGAACTCGGCGTACTGGGTGAAGACCAGCGTCCGGTCGCCCTCGGCCAGCGCCTCCTCCAGCAGTTCCGCCAGTCGGGCGACCTTGCCCGAGCGCCCGCCCACCGCCGAACCGTCGTGCAGCAGTTGGGCCGGGTGGTTGCAGACCTGCTTGAGCTTGCCGATCGCGGCCAGCACCGTGCCGCGCCGCTCCACGCCCCGGATGCCCTCGACCCGCCGCAGCAGGTCGGCGACCACGGCCTGGTAGAGGCCCGCCTGTTCGGCGGTGAGGTTGCACCAGACGGTCATCTCCTGCTTGGCGGGCAGCTCGGCCGCCACCGCCGGGTCGGACTTGACCCGGCGGAGCACGAACGGTGCGGTGCGGCGGAGGAGTTCGGCGGTGCGTTCGGGACTGCGGTGCAGCTCGACCGGGATCGCGTAGCGCTCCTTGAAGCGCTCGGCCGGGCCGAGCAGGCCCGGGTTGGCGAAGTCCAGGACGGCGTGCAGTTCGGCGAGCCGGTTCTCCACCGGAGTACCGGTGAGCGCGATCCGGTGCCGGGTGACGGGAAGCGCGCGGATCGCCCGGGACTGCGCGGTGCCGCTGTTCTTGATGTGCTGGGCCTCGTCGGCGACCACCCGGCGCCAGCGGATCGCGCGCAGGGCGGCGAGGTCGCGCTGGACCAGCCCGTAGGTGGTGATGACCAGGTCCACGCCCCTGACGGCCGCGGCGAGTTGCTCCGCGCCGAGGCGGCCGGCGCCGTGGTGGACGTACCGACGCAGACCGGGGGCGAAGCGCTCGGCCTCGCGCTGCCAGTTGCCGACCAGGGACATCGGGCAGACCAGCAGGGTGGGGCCGGCGGTGTCCTCCGCCCCCTTCGCCGCCCCCTTCGCCGCCTCCGGCCCGTCCACCCCCTTCAGCCCGTCCGCCACCTTTGCCGCCTTCGCCGCCTCCGCCCGCTCGGAGGCGAGCAGGGCGAGGGTCTGGACGGTCTTGCCGAGGCCCATGTCGTCCGCCAGCACGGCGCCGAGGCCGAGTCCGGACATGGTCCGCAGCCACGCCAGTCCGCGTTCCTGGTACGGGCGCAGCTCGGCCCGGAAGTCCGCCGGCAGCTCCGGGGCCGGGGCGGCGACGGCCTGCCCGGCGAGCAGCTCGCCGAGCGGGCCGTCGGCGCGCACCGAGGTGACCGGCAGCCCGGCGACCGTCGCCTCCGGGTCGAGGGCGAGCCGCAGCAGCTCTCCGGCGGCGAGCACGCCGTCGCGCCGGTCGGCGAGGAAGGCGAGCGCGGCGGCGATCTGGGCCGGGTCGGCCTCCAGCCAGGTGCCGCGCACCCGGACCAGCTCCTGCTTCGCCGCGGCGAGTTCGGCCAGTTCCCGCTCGGTGAGCGGCTCCCCCTCCGGGCCGAGCGCGACCTGCCAGCGGAAGGCGACCACGGCGTCCCGGTCCACCTGGCCGGTGGCCGCGAGCGAGCCGGGTGCGGGCGGGGTGGTGGCGCGCAGGGCGAGCCCGAGCCGGGGGCGGCGGCGCCACCAGGCGGGCAGCAGCACCCCGAAGCCGCCCTCGGCGAGGGCGGGCGCGGCGGTGCGCAGGAAGTCGAGCGCGCCGGCCCGGCCGAGCGGCAGGGCGGACGGGTGGGAGCGGTGGCGCAGCCCGTCCAGGGCGGGCCAGCGGTGGGCGGCGCGGGCGAGTTCGGCGACCAGCACGTCGACCGGGTCGGCGCCCTTGCGGGCGAGCGCGGCGTGGGCGGCGCCGCCCTCGTGCAGGTCGGCGGCGCGGACCAGCAGGGAGGGCTCGTCCACGGCCTGGAGCAGGAACTCCAGCTGCCACGCGTCGTCGGAGGGCCGGCCCTCCGGGTCGTCCTGATCGGGGCCGAGCGGCTCGACCAGACGGAAGCAGAGCCGCAGCGCCGGATCGACGGGCTCGGCGGCGGCGTACCAGGCGCCGAGCCCGCGGCGCAGTTCGGCGAGCTCCTCGGGCGGGGAGCCGTCGAATCCGCCGTCGGGGGTGGTGAGGGCATGCAGCCAGCGCTCGGCGACGGCCGCCCCCGGCCCGGCGCCGCCGTCGACCGGGAAGGGGGACGGGGCGTCCGCCAGTGCGGCGCGGGCCTCGGCGTCCACCAGTGCGCCCAGGGCCGCGCCCAGCAGCGCGTCCCCGTCGTCGGCGCCGTACGGCCACTCCCCCAGCAGGACGGGCGGGCAGCCGGCGGCCAGGGCGGCGGCCTCGCGGCGCCCGGCCGGGGTGAGGTCGGGCCGCCACCGGGCCTGCGGGCGGCCGTCGGCGGCGGTCACGGGCAGCGGCTGGACCCGGCCGCGGCCGACCGTCCGCCAGGCGAGGTCGTGCACTCCGGTGAGCCAGCGCAGCGAGGGGCCGTGGACCACCTCGACCCGTCCGGTGCCGGGCAGATCGCTGCTGGTGACGGCCCAGACCGGGTCGAAGACCTCACCGAGCAGCTGGGCGGCGGCCCCGGCCCCGAAGAGCAGGGCCGGCACCCGCCAGGGCGTGAGCACGGCGCCGCCGCGCGGCGGGGCGACCGGAAGGTCGGGCGAGGGCGCGGGGACGGTGCCGACGGTGGGCAGCAGCAGGGTGGCCCAGCGTTCGGGGGCCTGTCCGGCGAGCCAGCCGAGGCCCGGTCCGATGCCGCCGAGCACGGCGGCCAGCTCGCCGGCCGGGCAGGCGTAGGGGTGGGCGCGCGGGGCGGGCCGGTCGGGCTGCGGTTCGGCGGCGCCGGGGTGGGCGCGGGCGTCCTCGGCCCAGAGCGCCAGGTGCCCGTCCGCCCGCCAGAGCGCGTGCAGGACGAACATCGGGGGCCTTCCGGGCGGGGTGGGACCGTCCTTCGCAGCCTATCCGGGAGGTCCGACAGGGCGGGTCCGCTGAGCCGTTCGGAGGAACCCGGAGGACTATGGTTGAAACTTGAACGAAGTTGTCCTACGCTGGAGCCAACAAGTTGAAGCCTAAACAACTGGCTTCGAACCAAGGAGGAAGCCATGGGCCTGTTCAACCGCACCAAGACCGTCACCGCCCCCGCCGCGACCGCCGTCCCGACCCCGGCCGGCCCGGACCTCGCCCACCTGACCGGCGACTGGACCGTCGACAACACGCACAGCGAGATCGGCTTCTCGGTCCGCCACGCGATGGTCACCAACGTCAAGGGCCGCTTCACCGAGTACGACGGCAAGCTGCACCTGGACGGGACCCACCCGGGCAACTCCTCGGCCGAGCTGGTGATCAAGGTCGCGAGCGTCGACACCAACCAGGCCCAGCGCGACGAGCACCTGCGCACCGGCGACTTCTTCGCCGTCGACACCCACCCGGAGATCCGCTTCCGCAGCACCTCCGCCCAGCTGCTCGGCGGCGACTCGTACCGGATGACCGGCGACCTCACCATCAAGGGCACCACCCGCCCGGTCGTGCTGGACCTGGAGTACACCGGCAGCGCCACCGACGCGTACGGCGCCGACCGGGTCGGTTTCGAGGGCAAGGCCGTCGTCGACCGCACCGAGTTCGGCCTGACCTACAACGCCGCGCTGGAGACCGGCGGCGTGCTGATCGGCGAGAAGGTCAAGCTCAGCTTCGACATCTCCGCCGTCAAGGCGGCCTGAGCCGGCCGTCCCCCCGAGCACTGCCCCTGCCCTTCCCCCCGGGGGCAGGGGCGGTCTTCGTATGACGGCCGCCCGCCCGTACGGCGGTCGGCCGCCCGCGCCCGCCCCTGCGCCAACAGCACCGCGTCCGCCCCTGCCGCAGCCACGCCGCGTCCGCCCCTACGGCAGCAGCGCCGCGTCCGCCTCGGGAAGCCAGCTGCCCGGCGGACGGCGCAGCCAGCCCTCGGCCGCGCCGAGCGCGCCGGCCGCGGCGGCCAGCGCCCGCAGCCCCGGGTGACGCTCCCCGGGCCGGTGCACCAGGCTGACCAGGCTCAGCGGCACCGGTTCCACCAGCGGCACGTTCACCGTCCCCGGGATCCGCGGGCCGCCGACCGTGGTCAGCATCGGATCGCCGTGCCGGGCGAGGTAGCGGGCGGTCTCGTCGACGCCCACCGGCGGCACGTACGGCGCGGCCGCCGTCAGACCGTGCTCCCGCAGCAGCCGGGTGCCGAGGTCGGCCCACTCGGTGGT
>NZ_JBHXEM010000209.1:0-9406 GCF_042724755.1 Kitasatospora sp. NPDC127067
CACCCTGTCCCGGGTGCCCGCCCACCGGCATGTCTGGCGCGCGTGCGGTACGTCGGCGGACCTCCCCCGAGGACACGGCCGCCGTCCGTCGTTCCCCGGACAGGAGGCCGGGGCTGCGCGCGGAGCGGATGATGGGTCGGAGAACGGTCCTACTTGGGCGCCTTCTTGCCGGTGACGCCCAGGTACACCAGGGGAGCGAGGTTGGGCTTGAGGTCCTTGACCTTGACGCCCCAGGAGGTGAAGGCCTTCTGGTGCTCGGCCGCCGAGGCGAGCAGCGAGACCAGGGCCCCGGCCACGGCGTTCGGATCGAGCGACTTGTCGGCCTGACCCTTCGCCTGGAGTTCCTTGACGGCCTCCGCGAGTGGCTTGGCGACCGCGTTGAGGACCGTCATGCGGATCTTGAAGAACCGCTTGTCCCCTTCGGCGGCACCGAGCGTGACCACTCGGAGAATGGCGTCGTTCTTGCGCCAGAAGGCGAGGAATCCGTCGACCAGTTCTTCCGAAGTGGTCGGTCCGGACTTCCCTGCCCAGGACTTTCCGGCCACCAGCTCTTTGAGCTGGTCGGCGTCCTTGGCCATTTCCTCGGCGATTTCGAGGACAGCGCCCTCGACATCCGGGAAGTACTGGTAGAAGGTCGCGGGGGAGGTACCCGCCATACGGGCGACGTCGATGACCTTGACGTCCCGATAGGGCGACGTGCTGAGCATCTCGCGGAGGCAATCGAGCAGCTTCTGCCGCGTCTCCTGTCCGCGTCGCCCGGCGACGCGACCGTCGACGGTGCGAACTTGTCCTGTCATGCCGTCAGCTTACCGTGGCACGATCTTGGCGCGATTCGGTGATGCGACTATTACTCCGCACGGGGGTTGGTATAGCGGCATGAACCACTTCGGACGGATATTCACCGGGCTTCGAAGCCCCTGTTGAAGCCCCCCCGTGTGCTTTTGACCTCACAGCGTGACGGCGAGTCCGCTGAGGGGTGGTTGGGTGACAGAGCGTGACGACGGCCGAAGGGTGCGGTCCCGTCCGGAAGTGGACGGTCCGGGGCTCCGGGCGCAAGCCGCCCCCGGAGCGGGCGTCAGGATCCGGCCGTTCCGTCCTCGCTGGTCAGAGGGCTGTCCGGGGCGTCGTCCGGGCCCGGACGACGGGTTCCGGGGGGTGGGGGAGGTTGGATATGCGGAGGACGGCATTGGAGAATCGGGTCCGGCACCACGCGGCGGGTGCGGACAACGGGGAGGTGGCAGCGGAGTGGACCAGCTGACGGCGCACGATCCGAGGCGGATCGGGCCCTTCGAGGTGCTGGGGCGGCTCGGCGCGGGTGGGATGGGGCTGGTCTACCTGGCGCGTTCCGCGTCGGGGCGGCGGGTGGCCATCAAGACCGTGCGGGGTGAGCTGGCCGAGGACGAGCTGTTCCGGGTCCGCTTCGCCCGGGAGATCGCGGCGGCCAAGACGGTCGGCGGCTTCTACACGGCGGCCGTGGTGGACGCGGACGCGGACGCCCGGGTGCCCTGGCTGGCCACCGCGTACATCCCGGCCCCCTCGCTGGAGGACCTGGTCGAGGACTGCGGCCCGCTGCCGGTGGAGGCCACCCGCTGGCTGGTCGCCGGCATCGCGGAGGCCCTCCAGTCCATCCACGCGGCCGGGCTGATCCACCGCGACCTCAAGCCCTCCAACGTCCTGGTGGTCGAGGACGGCCCGAAGGTGATCGACTTCGGCATCGCGGCCGGGGTGTCCAGCACCCGGCTCACCATGACCAACGTCGCGGTCGGCACCCCCGCCTACATGTCCCCCGAGCAGGCCCGGGACAGCCGTACCGTCCGGGGCGCCAGCGACGTCTTCTCGCTCGGCTCGCTGATGGTCTTCTGCGCCACCGGGCACCCGCCCTACCGGGGCTCCAACCCCGTCGAGACGGTGTTCCAGCTGCTGCGCGAGGAGCCGGACCTGACCGGCATGCCGCCGGAGCTGATGGACCTGGTCCGCGCCTGCATGCAGCAGGCCCCCGAGCGCAGGCCCACCCCGGCGCAGATCCAGACCGAGCTGGCCCCGCACCTCTTCTCGCGGGACGACGCCTCCGGCGAGGCCGGGGAGTGGCTGCCGGCCAACGCGCTGGAGCTGATCGAGCGCAAGCGGGGCCGCCGTCCGGCCGCCCCGCCGTCGCGCCCGCCGGCCGGCCCGGCCCAGCCGCCGCCGCATCCCCAGGGCCCGCCCGCGCACGTCCCGCCCGCGCACGTCCCGCCGCAGCACCTCGGACCGGCCGACCCGCGCACCAACCCGGGCGGGCGGCACGCCCAGCCGCCGGCCGGGCCGGTGCACAGCCTGCCGCAGCCGGGCCCGCACTCGGACGCCGAGATCCCGACCGCGAAGATCGCCTCCCCGAACCGGCACCGGGCGCCGACCGGCGGCTCCGTCGAGGTGCAGCTGTCCGGTGCCTCGGTGCGGATAGGCCCGGGGCCGCGGGCCGAGTACGAGCAGCCCGGCCCGAGCACCGCCCCGGCCACGACCGACTGGGTCCGCCGGGCCCCCACCCCGCCGCCCGCGCCGGTCGCCCGCTGGCGCCCCTGGCGGTTCCGGATGTCCAACGACGTCTGGGGCACCCCGGTGGTCGCGGACGGCACGCTCTTCGTCTCCAGCTTCGAGGTGCACGCGCTGGACATCGCCTCTGGCGAGCGCCGTTACAAGACCCGGGACGTCGCCTGGGCGCTCGCGGTGGACGCCGGCCGGGTGCACGCGGCGGACGGCCCGCACCTGTACACCGTGGACGCCGCGGACGGCACCGAGCGCTGGCGCACCTCGCTGGACGGCTGGGTCTACTCGCTCTCCGCCGCCGACGGCGTGCTCTGCTGCGGCATCAGGGGCGGCGGCGTCCAGCTCCGCTCGGCCGCCAACGGCGCCGAGCTGTGGCGCGCGGACGACGCCCAGCAGGACTACGAGAACCCGCAGTCCGGCCCGGTCCTGGTGGGCGGCGCCGCCTACTACTACGGCGGCGGGCGGCTGCGCTGCGTCGACCCGCGCGGTGCGGGCCTGCGCTGGTCCTTCCCGGTCGGCGAGGACGTGCCCTCGCACCCGGTGGAGCGCGGCGGCGTGCTGTACGTGTCGGCCGGCACCCGGGTGTACGCGCTGGACGCCGCCAGCGGGGTGGAGCGCTGGCGCTTCGAGGCCCCGGTGGTGCTGTTCACCCCGCCCGCCCTGGACTCCGACGCGGTCTACGTGGCCGACTACCTGGGCACGGTCTACGCGCTGGACGCGGCCACCGGCCTGGACCGCTGGCGCGGGGTCACCGGCCGCCGCCAGGGCGCCGACCCGGTGGTGGTCGCGGACGGCATGGTGCTGGTCGGCAACGGCGAGGTGCTGTACGCCTTCGAGGCGGCCGGCGGCCGGGAGCGCTGGCGCTACACCGCCCGCGGGGAGATCGTCGGTTCCCCGGCGGTGGCCGACGGCCTGGTGCACCTGGGCAGCCGGGACCACTCGCTGCACACCCTGGACCTGGCGAGCGGTCAGCTGCGCTGGGAGCTCGGCACCAAGGGCGAGCTCACCGGCTCGCCGGTGGCGGTCGGCGGCCGGGTCTTCGTGGGCTCCAAGGACCGCTGCGTGTACGCGCTGGACGCCTTCTACGGCACGGCGGTGCCCGCCCGCTGAACCGCGGGGCGGACACCGCCGGGTCGGCGCCGCCGCAGCGGCGGCGCCGGGTCGGGCCTCAGGCCTTGCGGGCCCCGGGGTGGCGGCTGCACCAGCCGTCCCACGCGGAGGAGACCATTTCCGTCACGTCGTGACGGGCGGTCCAGCCCAGCTCGCGGTGGATCAGGTCGGCGGAGGCCACCACGCGGGCCGGGTCGCCGGCGCGGCGCGGGGTCACCTCGGCGGCGGTGTCGTAGCCGGTGACCTTGCCGATCACCTCCAGCATCTCCTTGACGCTGACGCCCTCGCCGCGGCCGATGTTCAGCACCAGGGAGGTCGCGCCGGCCGGGTCGGCGGCCATCCGCTTGGCGGCCGCCACGTGCGCCGAGGCGATGTCGGAGACGTGGATGAAGTCGCGGACGCAGGTGCCGTCCGGGGTCCGGTAGTCGTCGCCGAAGATCCGCGGGGCCTCGCCGGCGGTGAGCCGCTCGAAGACCATCGGGATCAGGTTGAACACCCCGGCGTCGGAGAGCTCGGGGGAGGCGGCGCCGGCCACGTTGAAGTAGCGCAGGGCCACGGTGGACATGCCGTGGGCCTTGCCGGCCGCGGCGACCAGCCACTCGCCGGCCAGCTTGGTCTCGCCGTACGGGCTCATCGGGGCGCAGGGCGTGGACTCGGTGACCAGGTCGACGTCCGGCATGCCGTAGACCGCGGCGGAGGAGGAGAAGAGGAAGCGCTTCACCCCGCCCTCGGCGGCGGCCTCCAGGACGGTCTGGAGGCCGATCATGTTCTCGCGGTAGTACAGGAAGGGCTGCTCGACGGACTCGCCGACCTGCTTCTTGGCGGCGAAGTGCAGGATGCCCTCGACGCCGTGTTCGCGGATCGCGGCGTCCAGGGCGGCGCGGTCCAGGGTGGAGCCCTCGATCAGGGGGACGCCGGCCGGCAGCCGGGAGGCGTCGCCGGTGCTGAGGTCGTCCAGGACGGCGACGCGCTCCCCGGCGTCGAGCAGCTGTCGGACGACGTGTCCGCCGATGTATCCGGCACCGCCGGTGATCAACCAAGTCATGTGCCGATCCTAGGCGTTCGGATTCGATCGCCACGTTCGGGCGAGTCGAGGCCGCAAAGCGGACAAAACGGTGAAAAGCTGAGCAGGATTTCCGTGCGTCCACACCTGCGCCCGTTCGGCGCGGTGACGAATCGGAGGCAGCCAGGTGCGCCGTCACAAGGAACACGCCAACCCCCTGCCCGCCGGGCCGCGGCCGATCGGGCCGAGGCCGCCGGGCGGGCGGCTGCCTGGGGCCGTCGCGGTGGCGCTGGCGGCCGTGCTGGCACTGGCCGGGTGCAGCAGCGGCACGTCCTCCTCGTCCACCGTCGCCGCCACCGGTTCGTCCCCGGCCGCCGGCTCCCCGCAGGCCGCCTCGTCGTCCGGCCAGTCGAACGGCGGGATCCAGTTGCAGGACGCCTACCAGGCGGTGATCGCCAACGTGCTGCCCTCCGTGGTGCAGATCACCACCGGCGACAGCCTCGGGTCCGGGATCGTCTACGACGACAAGGGCGACATCGTCACCAACGCCCACGTGGTCGGCACCGCGACCACCTTCACGGTGACCCTCGCCAACAGCACCACGGCGCTGGACGCCGGCCTGGTCGCCAGCTACCCCGACACCGACCTCGCGGTGATCCGGCTGAACAACCCGCCGAGCGGTCTCAAGCCGGCCAGCTTCGGCGATTCGGGCAAGGTCCAGATCGGCCAGATCACCCTCGCCATGGGCAGCCCGCTGGGCCTCTCCAGCAGCGTCACCCAGGGCATCGTCTCGGCCATCGGGCGGACCGTCTCCGAGCCCCAGGGCCCGGGGTCGCCGGGCGCCACGATCAGCAACATGGTGCAGACCTCGGCGGCGATCAACCCGGGCAACAGCGGCGGTGCGCTGGCCGACCTGGACAGCAAGGTGATCGGCATCAACACCCTCGCCGCGACCGAGCCGCAGACCAACGGCGCGGCCGCCCCCGGCATCGGCTTCGCCATCCCGGCGAGCACCATCACCAACATCGCCGACCAGCTGATCAAGCAGGGCAAGGTGACCAACTCCGGCCGGGCCGCGCTCGGCATCACCGCCCGGACCAGCTTCAACCAGCAGTTCCAGCCCTCCGGCGCGGTCATCGTGGAGGTCACCCCGGGCGGGGCGGCGGCCTCGGCGGGGCTCCAGGCCGGGGACGTCATCACCAAGATCGGCGACACCCAGGTGGACTCGCTGAACGCGCTCACCACCGCGCTCGCCTCGCTCAGCCCGGGCACCAAGGTCACCGTCACCTACACCCGCAACGGAGCCACCAAGACCGCCGACGTCACCCTCGGCGAGCTGGCAGCCGCCCAGACCTCGCCCTGAGCCCCGGTACGGGGACGCCGGGCCGCACGCCGCGCAAGGGTTCAGCGGGCCGGGTGCCGTACCGGACCGGCGCCGGGACCTCGTCTCCGCCTCGACGAGGTCCCGGCGCCCTGCCGTGTCCGGGGGAGGGGGTGCTCAGCGGCGGGCGGCGCGGGTGCGCCAGGGCAGCTCGACGGTGACGGTGGTCGGGCCGCCCTCGGGGCTCTCCACCAGGAAGACCCCGTCCACCGCGCGGATCCGCTCGGCCAGCCCGGCCAGTCCGCTGCCCGGGTAGGGGGCCGCGCCACCCTTGCCGTCGTCCTGGACCAGCACCATCAGCTGGTGCTCCGAGCGCCAGACCTCGACCGAGGCGGACCGGGCGCCGGCGTGCTTGGAGACGTTGGTCAGCAACTCGCTGACGGTGAAGTAGGCGATGCCCTCGACCGCCGAGTCGGGGCGCTCGGGCTCCCCGTCCGGGCCGGTCAGGTCGACGTTCACCCGGACCCCGCCGGGGACGGTGCAGCGGGCGGCGACCGAGGACAGCGCGGCGTCCAGGCCGCGGTCGGTGAGCACCGCCGGGTGGATGCCGCGGGCCAGGTCGCGCAGCTCCTGAAGGGCCAGCTTCACCTCGCCGTGGGCGTTGTCGACCATCCTGGTGGCGGCCGCCATGTCGTCCTCGGACTCCACCTCGCGCAGCCGCTCCTTGGCCATGCCGAGGTCCATCGCCAGCGCGACCAGCCGGGCCTGGGCCCCGTCGTGCAGGTCGCGCTCGATCCGGCGCAGGTCGGCGGCGGCGGTGTCGACCACGGTGCCGCGGTCGTCCTCCAGCTCGCGCACCCGCTCGGCCAGGGCGCCCGGGAAGAGCAGCGACTCGATCAGGATGCGGTCCACCGCGGCCAGCCCGCGGACCACCCAGGGCAGCACCGGCCAGAGCGCGATCACCGAGATCAGGGTCAGCGCGAAGCTGAGCACGCCCCAGGGCAGCATCAGCACGTTGTAGAGCGCCGAGCGCCAGTTCAGCAGGTCGGTGAGCTGGGCGATGGTGTACCCGACCATCCCCGGGCGGCGCGGCTCCACCGGCTGCGGCTCGTCGATCCCGGAGTCGTAGGCCGACCGTGCCCGCCGCCGGCCCAGCGCGCCCAGGGAGCGCGAGAGCGCCAGGCCGCCGGCCAGCAGCGGCAGGCCGATCACGGTGATCGACAGCCCCAGGCCGACCGAGAGCGTGGCCACGGCCAGCACGAAGCCGAAGATGCCGAGCGGCAGGTTGAGCAGCAGTCGTCCGACCTGGTGCCACATCCTCCTGCCGTACAGCGGCGGGCGCTCCATCCGAGCGTCCTGCTCCTTGATGGCGTCCACGGCGCGGTGCAGCGGCTTCATCGGATCTACCGTCCCTACTTCGTCGTGCGGCTGGACCAAGCTTCCCGAACGGCGGGCGGGGGATGCCATGGGGGTGATACATCTTCCCGGCCGGGGGTTAACCCCACCCCGGGCCCGGTCGCCGGCGGTCCGCCACGGTGTCCACCGGCCGTCTTGCGGACCGAGCAGGTTTCGGGTGGAGCGGAGCGGTCCCCTTAGACTCACGCTTTGGCCATCGTTAGGCCCGTGAGAGTAAACGTCGTAGAACTGTCCTTAGGGCGGGTTCTCGGTCGAGGTGGAGGCGAAGGCATGGAGGGGAAGCACGCGGCTGCCGTCGCGGCCGACCCGGCGGTCGGCAGCGGCTACTTCGACGCGTACGCCGCGATGGGTCTGCTGGCCGTCGTCGGGGTGCTCTTCGTCGCCGTGGCGTTCACCGCCAACCGGCTGCTGCGACCCGTGGTCTACTCGCCCGAGAAGCTCCTCACGTACGAGTGCGGAGTGGACCCGGTGGGCGAGGACTGGGCGCACACCCAGATCCGCTACTACGTGTACGCCTTCCTGTACGTGATCTTCGCGGTGGACGCGATCTACCTGTTCCCCTGGGCGACCGTCTTCGCCACCGCAGGGTACGGCGCCGGAACCCTGATCGAGATGTTCCTGTTCATCGGCTTCCTCACGGTCGGGCTGCTCTACGCCTGGAAGAAGGGCGTTCTGGAATGGACGTGACGCACTCCCACTCGCACGGCGGCGCCGAGGGCGGTCCCGTTCCGCTCGGCCTGCCGGACCCCGCGCGCCCCGGCGCCGTCGAGCGCCGCGGCATCGGCCCGCTGGCCCGGCTCGCGCCGGACCCGGTCAAGGTGGTGCTCAACTGGGGCCGCCGCTACAGCCTCTGGTGCTTCAACTTCGGCCTGGCCTGCTGCGCGATCGAGTTCATCGCCGCGTCCATGGCCAAGCACGACTTCATCCGGATGGGTGTCATCCCGTTCGCTCCCGGACCCCGGCAGGCTGATCTGATGATCGTCTCCGGGACGGTGACCGACAAGATGGCGCCCGCCGTCAAGCGCCTCTACGAGCAGATGCCCGAGCCGAAGTACGTCATCTCCTTCGGCGCCTGCTCCAACTCCGGCGGCCCGTACTGGGACTCCTACTCGGTCACCAAGGGCGTGGACCAGATCATCCCGGTGGACGTCTACGTACCCGGCTGCCCGCCGCGGCCGGAGGCGCTGCTCCAGGGCATCCTCAAGCTCCAGGAGAAGATCGCCGCCGAGTCCCTGCCGGACCGCTACGCGGCGCCCGCGTCGGCGCTGCGCCGTCCGCTGGTGACCGGGCCCTCGCACGGCACCGGGACGGGCTCCGGGGACGTTCCCGAGGCCGGATCCCCGACCGGGGCTCCGGCCGGCTCTTCGACCGAGGGAGGGGTCTCGTGACTTCCGCCGAGCAGTGCGCGGCGTCGGTCGGGGAGTGGGCGACCGGCGCCGAGGCGTACGGGCTGATCACCGTCGACGTCCCGGCCGAGAACTGGATCGAGGCGCTCACCAACGCCCGGGACGTCCTGGGGCTGGGCTTCTTCGACTGGCTGAGCGCCGTCGACGAGCTCGCCGAGGGTTTCTCCGTGGTCGCGCACCTGGCCGCCGTCGAGGCGCCGGGCGTGCGGCACCTCGCGCTGCGCACCCGGGTGCCGCGCGACAGGGCGGCGCTGCCGACCGCCGTCGCCGTCTACGCCGGTGCCGCCTGGCACGAGCGCGAGACCCACGAGATGTTCGGCATCGACTTCCCCGGGCACCCCTACCTCGCCACCCTGCTGCTGCCGGACGGCTTCGAGGGGAACCCGCTGCGCAAGGAGTTCGTGCTCGCGGCGCGGGTCGCCAAGGACTGGCCGGGCGCCAAGGAGCCGGGCGAGTCCGATCACGGCGGCGGGCCGGCCCGGCGCAAGATGCAGCCGGCCGGCGTGCCGGACCCGAACGAGTGGGGGCCGCTCAAGGGCACCCTGCCGCCGGTCGCCGAGCGGCCCGCGCGCGGTGCGCGGGCGGCGGGCGCGGCGGCGCGGACGCCCCGGGCGGGCGCGGCCGGCG